>CAVEKR010000073.1:0-3483 GCA_963616365.1 Bacteroidaceae bacterium | reverse complement strand
CTAGACAAGACAACTTTTAGTAAGAAAAGCAAGCAAATAATAAAAGGAGAAAAACATGCTTGACATTAAGTTTATTCGCGAAAACCCAGACGCTGTTTATGAGGCTTGTAAGCAGCAACATAGCAGCTGGAATAAGGATTTGTTTTTGGAGTTGGATAGCAAGCGCCGTGAACTTATTGCTCAAGGAGAGACCCTAAAAGCCGAGCGTAATACCAGCTCAAAGCATATTGGCGAGCTCATGCGCGATGGCAAAAAAGACGAGGCCGAGGCAGCCAAAAAAGAAATGGGAGAGATTGGAGATCAGATCTCTGAACTTGACGGGCGCTTGCGTGAGGTGCAAGAACAGCTTAATGCAAATGTGTTGAGCATTCCTAATATGCCAGGGCCTAATACTCCTATTGGAGAAGACGAAAACGATAACCCTGAAGTGCGCCGTTGGGGCAACCCGCGTGAGTTTGATTTTGAGCCAAAGCCGCATTGGGATCTAGGCACTGACTTAAATATTATTGATTTTGATAGAGGCGTAAAGCTTGCAAGCAGCCGTTTTTATGCGCTGCGTGCTAAGGGTGCTAGACTTGAGCGCGCGCTCATCAACTTTATGCTTAATATGCATATAGAAGCAGGTGCTACAGAATGGTGGGTACCATTTATGGCATCTGCGCAAACACTTACTGGCACAGGTCAACTCCCTAAATTTGAAGAAGACCTTTTTAAGACAACGACTGGTCTTTACATGATCCCAACTGCAGAAGTGCAGCTTACCAACTTGCATTCTTCTGAGGTGATAGACGGCAAAGATTTGCCGCTGCGCTATTGCGCTTTTACTCCATGCTTTAGAGAAGAGGCTGGTTCTGCAGGTCGTGATACTCGCGGCATTATTCGCGTTCATCAATTTAATAAGGTCGAGATGGTGCGTTTTGCACACCCTGATAAAAGCGATGAGGAGTTAGAAGACATGACTCATCAGGCAGAACTTGTTTTGCAAGCACTCAAGCTGCCTTATCGCGTGATTAATTTGTGCACGGGCGACCTTGGATTTTCTGCACGTCAGACCTATGACATTGAAGTTTGGCTTCCAAGCTATAATGCCTACAAAGAGATTTCTAGCTGCTCTAATTGCTGGGATTTTCAAGCAAGGCGTGCAAACATCAAGTTCAAGAATGAGGACGGCAAAAAAGAGTTTGCGCACACGCTCAATGGCTCTGGCTTGGCTGTTGGTCGCTGCATGGCTGCTGTCTTGGAAAATTACCAGAATGAGGACGGCACTATTAGCGTGCCAGAAGTTTTGCAACCCTATATGGGCTGTGACGTTATTGAGTAGCGCATGTTAGGTGGCTGGCTTAGTTGGGCGCGTGGCTTGGCGGGCTGCTGTGCAGGGCAGGTTGGCTAGGTGGCAGGCTTGGCTTAAGCTGGGCGAACACCTTGATGGGTTGGACGCGCGCCTGTTGAAACGCTAATTTTGAGCCCCAACCTAGCTGCCACAATATAAGCAATCAATCATTGGACAAAAACCATGCTCAAAAGCATTTTTGTAGAAAAGAAACCGAAGTTCCGCATTGCTGAGGAGCGCCTTAAGCGTGAGCTTTGCGAAGAGCTAAAGATAACCTCTTTAAAAAACGTGCGCATTCTAAACCGCTACTATGTGCAAGGAATAAGCGATGAGGTTTTTAACAAGTGCGAATATGGCGTTTTTGCCGAAGCTCCAAATGACACAATAAGCTATAAAATGCCAAGTTTGCAAGACGACGAGGTCGCTTTTGGTGTTGAAGTTTGTGCAGGTCAATTTGACCAGCGGGCTGCTTCTTGCGCAGAATGCATACAGCTAATCACCGCTGATATTGCACCAATTGTCACAAGCGCAAAAATCTATATTTTGCAAGGCAATCTGGGCGAACACGACATTGCTCGCATCAAAGAATACCTAATCAATCCTGTTGAAACGCGTGAGGCTGCTCTTGAAATACCAAAAGACTTAGAAACGCAAAAGCAAGACCCAGCCGATGTTGAGGTGCTTGATGGGTTTGCTGAACTAGAAGCCAACCAGCTACAAGCCTTTATTCAAGACCGCGGACTAGCCATGAGCGTGGCAGACTTGAAGTGTGTTCGCGATTATTTTTTGCACATTGGACGTGCGCCAACAATAACTGAAATTAAAGTCATAGACACCTATTGGTCAGATCATTGCAGGCATACCACCTTTAATACTGAACTCGAAAACATAGAAATTAAAGATGAGCGGGCAAGCAAGGCGTTTGAACGCTACAAGGGTGTTCGCCATGAATTAAATCGAGAAGATAAGCCTGTGACCTTGATGGATATGGGCACTATTGCTGCGCGATACTTAAAGGCAAAGGGCAAGCTTGACAATTTGGACGAGTCCGAAGAGGTCAACGCGTGCACGGTCAAGGTGCAAATTGATGTGGATGAGCAGGGGCAAAAGCAAAAGCAGGATTGGCTTTTCTTTTTTAAGAACGAGACGCATAATCACCCGACAGAAATTGAGCCTTTTGGTGGGGCTGCTACCTGCATTGGAGGCTGTATTCGCGACCCGCTATCGGGCAGAGCTTGGGTTTATCAGGCAATGCGGATAACTGGCGCGGCAGACCCGCGCACGCCACTTTCTGATACTTTGCCAGGAAAATTGCCGCAGAGAAAAATCTGCATTGACGCAGCTCAAGGCTATTCAAGCTATGGAAACCAAATTGGGCTTGCCACAGGCTGCGTTCATGAAATATATCACCCCAGCTACGTGGCAAAACGCATGGAAGTTGGTGCTGTGCTGGGCGCGGCCCCTGCAAGCAATGTGCAAAGGCTGACCCCTCAAGCTGGGGACAAGGTAGTTTTGCTTGGCGGGCGCACTGGCCGAGACGGCATTGGAGGTGCCACTGGCTCTAGCAAGGCTCATACCAGCAAGAGCGTGGAAAACTTGGGCGCTGAGGTGCAAAAAGGCAACGCAGTCATCGAGCGCAAAATCTGCCGCCTGTTCAGGCGCCCAGAAGCGGCGCGTCTTGTCAAGCGCTGCAACGACTTTGGCGCTGCTGGAGTGTCTGTCGCCATCGGAGAGCTTTGCGATGGCGTCGTAATCAACTTGGACAATATCTTGTGCAAGTATGACGGACTTGATGGCACTGAGCTGGCAATTTCAGAAAGTCAAGAGCGCATGGCTGTTGTTTTGGCAGACGCAGACGTGGACAAGTTCATTGAGTATGCACATGAAGAAAACCTAGAGGCAACCCTTGTGGCTGAAGTCAGCAAAGAGCCTCATTTGAAGATGGTTTGGCGCAACAACACAATCGTTGACATTGAGCGTGCTTTTTTGGACACCAATGGGGCAAAAAGGCATCAAGATGTGGAAGTTCAAGAACAGGCAATTCCTGAAAGGGCGCTTGGCGCTAGGCAAAATTTTTATGGCGAACACCACACGAGCTTTGAGGGAGGATGCCTAAGGGAAGGCTCGGATTGCGAAAACCAAACTCCGAATTG
>CAVEKR010000072.1:1948-6755 GCA_963616365.1 Bacteroidaceae bacterium | reverse complement strand
ACCCATAAGCGACACTCCCACCAGCCCTAATTTCGTGTGAGGTGGCCCCCATATTCCGAAAGTGAGCATGGTGTTCACCGATATAAAAAGCAAAAAGGAACGGAGTGTTCGCCAGTATAAAACGCAACTGTTGCATTTACATTTGCAACTAGCAGCGCGTCCAGTGTTAGCTCACACCGCACCACACGCCCCTTTAAGCACAACTAACTCACACAGCTCGCACCCGCCACACCGTGCGCATTGGCACAAAAACAAAAACATGATACAATTCGTATACGAAAATAGAAAGGCTACTGCATGAACCGAGAAGAAATTAACGCGCTGCTTGGCATGAGCGAAGAAGACCTTGATAAAAAAGCCGCCGAATATGAAAATGGGACGTGGGATAGATCCGCGTTTGGAAAAGTGCAGCCAGGACGTCCGCCCCTTTACGACAGCGCGATGGGCACCATTTCTTTTAAAGAGCAAAAATCAAAAATCGAGCAGATTAACATGCGCGCTGCAAAACTCAAAATCAGCAGGTCAGACTACATGCGCCAGCTCGTCGAGAAAGACTTAGCAGCACTGAGCTAGCCAAAACTGTTGAACAGGGAGATTAAGTTTTGCTATTATAGTAGGCAGCAGCCAGCAGGGTGTTCGCCATGAAACTACCCCAATAACTTATTTAAAGAGCAAGCCATCTAAAAAGATGGCAAGGCGAGGTTTAAAAAGACGGCAAAATTTAGGAAGACAGCAAGGAAAAATTAAAGCCGATATACCATTGATTAAACCAGCTCATGATAGACGTCGAATTGTTTTTGAAAGTGTTGTTGCCCACGTAAAAGTCGTAGAGCGACCATTCGGTGATTTTTAGCTCGTAGCGCATGCCATCGGTGCAGTCTTTGTGATGGCGGATGAGGTTGAACAGCTTGTGGCACGATTCTAGCTGCTTGGAGATGTCGTCGGACTCGGTTGCCTGCGAAAGCCGCTTGGCTTCGGCGTACAAATCTATCAAAGCATAGAAAATCGAACGCGAATTTACCATCTCTTGGCGAGCTTGGTCGTAGGGCGTGTCCTGCATGTCAATAAAGTCATGTAGTGCTATTTTATCGATGTTTTCAATCATCCAAAATCACCCAGCTAAATTGTCAATGTTTTCAATCATCCAAAATCACCCAGCTAAATTGTCAATGTTTTCAGTCATCCAAAATCACCCAGCTAAATAGGGTTGCGTTGATGCGCTCGATTAAAGATTCGTCAACTATTATTCTTGGATCGGAAACGTTTGGATTTTTTAATTGCAGGTTCTTTTCAATGTTTAACGTAGATTCGTACACGATGTGCTCATCTTCAAAAAAAATGTTGCCACCATATATGCGTTCAATATTTTTGTAACCCGTAAAATGCGTCCCATCTGCATGAATGTCCATTCCAATAACAACTTTATTTGCTACTGTATCAACAATAAACTTAGCAAAATCATTATGGTAACGCGGCGAAATGCCCTTAATCCAGCTCATATCAACATTATCTGTCAATAAAATGCCGCAGCTTTGTGTTGTGTTGTCCAAGTTATTCATGGGTCTAGTTTAACTGCTTAACGCTGTGTAGTCAACTTCGCACCTTGTGCGGTGCGAGTTAACAAAACATTGGGTCTAGCATCGTTGCTTCATCATTTTAATGGCGAACACCACACGACAATTGCGAATCAAAATAATGGCAAACACTACAGTCGCTGTGCCGAATTGCAAGAGTACGGCGAAGTCTAGCGCACATTAGAGTCTGACACCTCTGTTTCTAGCATTTCTACCTGCAAAAACATTGGGGTCTGACACCTTTGTACCCAAGCCAGCGCGCGATGATGCAACGGGGTCTGACACCTTTGTATCGCTAGAAGCTAGTGGGGTGTTCGCCAACATAATGAGCAACGAGCAACAAAGCGTTCGCCAATATAAAAAGATGCATCCAGTAGGGTGTTCGTCAAAATAGAGCGCAAAAACAGTAGGGCGTTTACCAGCGGAAAAAAGCGCAAATTTATAAAAATGTGCGTAAAAAGCGCGTAAAAAGCGTGCAAATTAACGCGTAAATTTTTACGCTTGCTTTTACGCGTTAAAAAACGTATAAATTCGGCATTATCGCTTATTAATCGCAATTGCCAAGCACAAACTCCCTGCATATACCATTACCAAACGCAAGCCACTTTCAAGCAACATTGCTGAATAAGAATGTCTGTCAGCATAATAAGCTGCAAGCAACAGGATGTCCGTCAGCACGCAAAGAAGCCTAGCGCACAACGGGGTCTGACACCTTTGTTCCGCGCGGCACGGGTGTTCGCCAATATAATGAGCAGCAAGCAGACGTGGTGTTCGTCAGCATAATAAGATGCAAGCAGCAAGGTGTTCGTCAATATAGAAGTCACAAGAATAAATGCGGCAGACGTCTTGACAAAGTATCACTATGGTGATATTCTAGCGATATATCACTATAGTGATAGTTGACCACACAGCACAAAACCCACAGCAAAAAGCACAAAACCAGAACAGGAGGCGCAACCAATGAACAAGCTGCTGACAATATATCATGGCTCCGAGCATATTATTAAGACGCCAGAATTTGGCAAGGGCAAGAAAAACAACGACTTTGGGCTGGGGTTTTACTGCACGCAAAGCCGCGAGCTTGCCAAGGAGTGGGCGGTTTCTTCTTTGCGCGACGGCTTTTGCAACCGATACACGCTTGACACGGAGCACCTGAACATTTTGCAGCTCAACAGCCCAAATTACACCGTTCTCAATTGGATGGCGGTGCTTGTTGCGCATCGGCTGTTTTCTGCGAACACGCCAGTTGCTAGGCGGGCAAAGGCCTACCTGATTGACAATTTTGCCATCAATGTCAACGCTTATGACCTGCTCATAGGCTATAGAGCCGACGATTCTTACTTTGATTTTGCCGAGGCGTTTTTAAGCAATTCGATTACCGTCGAGCAGCTTTCGCGCGCCATGCGCCTTGGAAAGCTTGGCGAACAGATTGTTCTGAAGTCAAAGTTTGCCTTTTCAAAAATCAAGTTCGAGGGGGCTGAAAAAGCAGAAGCGGATAAATATTACGCCTATCGCAAGACAAGGGACGACGCCGCAAGTCAGAGCTACCTAGAGATTCTTGAAGAAGAGGCTGGTGGTGGGGCGCTGGCGGGCGGTCTAGTAGCAGGTGGGGCGCTGGCGGGCGGGGCCGCAGGTCAAGCGGCGGGCGCGCCTTTAACAGACAATCTGCTGCTAGACGGGCTGTTTATGCAGGACATCATGAGGGGAGGCATTACAAATGAAGATCCGCGCATACCAAGAAATGTATCTTAGCAGGGTGCAATCCAAGCTGGGCGGCGCATTCGACTACGCCATCAACACCTGCAAAATGGCAGGTCAGGACTTTATCGACCAGTTTGTCGTGAGCACAATAAGCCGCCGCATGGAAAACGGCGAACCAGCAATCATCGCAGGCAGAAGCGGAATAGAGCTGGCCTTGGACGTAATACTCGAAACCACTGGTATAAGCCCTGAGGATTTTATGATGGCGAACACCACGGTCGCTGGCACCAGTACGGCTAGCGCTACGACCGTTGGTAGCAGCTCCAGCTTAAAGGTGGCGAACACCACGGTCAATTCATATAAGCTGGGGCGCTCGTGCGAATATTGGATTGGCTGGGCTGTTGCTTATTACCAGTGGTGTTCGTCAAGAAGATTTTTGGAGATATTTAAAGCTCTCCCCTTTGCCGAACTGCAAAAAATGTATCGCACGCTCCACGAAGCCGACGTCTCAAAATTTGCTGACATTGCAGACAGAAGGCTTAGAGAGTACTTCAAGGACACAAACCTGAAACGCATTCGCACAGCGTATGGCTGCACGCAGGCGGCGCTTGCAGAGCGCTCTGGCGCGACGCTTCGCTCCATCCAAATGTATGAGCAGCGCAGAAAAGACATCAACAAGGCAAGCGCCGAGACGCTGTATCGCATTTCAAAAGTGCTGGGCTGCACAATCGAGAGCCTGCTAGAAAAATAATTACTGCTGTAAAATGGGGTCTGACACCTTTGTTCCCAAACCAGCGCGCGGCGGTGCAACGGGGTCTGACACCTTTGCTCCTAGCATTTCTACCTGCAAGAACACTGGGGTCTGACACCTTTGCACTCAGCAGCCCAACGTTGGGGTCTGACACCTTTGTTCTAGAAGCGAGCGTGGTGTTCGCCATCAAAAACAGCAACAAAAACAAACACATTTTTATACTAGTCAAATTCTTATACTCGTGCATCGTGCAAAATCAGGGGGTCCCTATACTCGTGCATCGTGTAAAATTCAGGGGTGCTTATACTCGTGCATCGTGTAAAATAGAGGGGTAGCTATACTCGTGCATCGTGCAACAATGCAGGTAAACCTATACATGATAAGCAAGGGCAAAAGCCCCTAAAAAGGAGCCCTTAAAAAGCGCGCTATACGAACAAGAACAACAAATTACGAGAACAAAATCAGCGCGCTGCGCGAGCGAAAACAGCAGGTTAAACGAGCAAAAACAGAAAAACAGCAAGCTGCATGAGCAAAAAACAGGAAAAAGAGGTACAAAAATGCTAAAGCGTAAAGCATACGAAAAGCTTCTTTCATGGAAAGAAGGCGCACTAAACGCAGCGGCCACACCAGCTGCACCAAACCAAGCAACCGCGCCAAACTCAACAGAACCGCCAGCTGCGCCAAACGCAGCGCCAGCATCAAAAACAAAAACACGCCAAGCAGCCACGCAAAAACCAAAACACCAGCCAAACCCCCCAAAACCCAGCGCACTCATGATTGA
>CAVEKR010000072.1:0-1938 GCA_963616365.1 Bacteroidaceae bacterium | reverse complement strand
CCGCAGAAACAGCGCCAAGCGCAACAAAGGCGCTAGCCGCCGCATCAAAAGCAGCAAACCAAGCAGCCGCGCCAAACTCAACAGAAGCGCCAGCCGCTGCAAACCTGCCAACCCCGCCAGCCGCGCCCACACACCAAAAAAACCCACCAAAACCCAGCGCACTCATGATTGAAGGCGCGCGCCGAGTTGGCAAAACGTCGCTGGTAAAAGAGTTTGGCAAAAACGAATATCGCTCCATGCTATTTATCGATTTTGCAAATGTCAACAAGGCAGTCAAGCAGTACTTTTATGACATGTCCAACGACTTTGACGCCCTGTTTTTGTACCTTTCTGCGCGCTATGGCGTAACGCTGTACGAGCGCCAGACGCTTGTCGTTTTTGACGAGGTGCAGAGGTTCCCCTTTGCTCGCCAGCTGATAAAATACCTTGTAGAAGACGGGCGTTTTGACTATATAGAAACGGGTTCTTTGATATCTATCAGGGAAAACACAAACGACATCGTGATTCCTTCAGAAGAGCAAAGCTTTGAACTCAATCCGTTTGATTTCGAGGAATTTCTGTGGGCAATGGATGAAAAACCGCTGGCAGACTTTTTGCGGCACGCAAAAGCAAAGCTTGAGCCGCTGCCGCAAGATTTGCACGAGAAAGCGCTGCGGCTTTTTCGCGAATACATGCTTGTCGGCGGTATGCCAAACGTCGTGGCAAGCTACGCACGCCAGCGAAACTTTACCGAGGTAGATAGCCTAAAAAGGGAGATTCTCGACCTTTATCGGCGCGACATCACGCGCTTTGCAAAGGGCTATGAATATAAGGTCGCTCGGGTGTTCGACCAGATTCCTGGGCAGCTGTCAAAAAGTGAGAAGAAGTTCACTTTGGCTTCGATATCCGATAACGCAAGAGCGAGAAATTATGAGGCGGCGTTTTTTTGGCTTGACGATGCGCGCATCATAAACCCCTGCCACAGGGCTTGCGACCCGAGCATTGACCTGCGCATGACGCGCGACGACGCACGCGTTAAGTGCTACATGGCTGACACCGGGCTGCTGCTCACGCACGCGTTTCCGAGCGGCGCGCTTTCTGATGAGACATATCGCGACGTTTTGCTCGGAAAAATCAACATCAATGAAGGAATGCTGACGGAAAATATCATCGCGCAGACGCTGCGCGCAAACGGCTATGAGCTGCTGTTTTATTCCTCGTACGACCGCAACAACGCGCAAAATCGCATGGAAATTGACTTCCTAATCCCTAGGAAATTTTCCAACGCAAACATGAAGCTGCGCGTGAGCCCGATTGAGGTAAAGTCCTCAAAAAGGTACTCGACCACCTCCCTTGACAAGTTCAAAAAGAAGTTCACCAAAAAAATCGGCACGCAGTTTGTTCTGCATCCAAAGCAGCTAAAGGTGGATTTAAATGCGGATGGCGAACACCCTGGTGGCGATGCTGACGTTGTTTGCGACGAGGGCGCTGTTGGCAGCGGGGGCGCTGTTGGCAGCGGGGGCGCTGTTGGCAGCGGGGGCGCTGTTGGTGACGGAGGCATTATGGATGAGGGTGCTGGTTTTGATGACGAACACCACGGTGCTAACAAAGGCACTGCTAGCGAAAGTAGCGGGCGCTTCCAAGGCGAGCGCATCTTCCATCCTCTGTATATGGCGCATCTATTGTAGTTGTCAACACTTACGAACATTGGGGTCTGACACCTTTGTACCAACGACAGCACACAACGGAATCTGACACCGTTGTTTCTGCAGAAACTTTTCTAGACGTTCCAAAAGTGTGTAAATACACAGAATTTTTACATGAAGCATTGCACTCCAAGCAGGGGTCAGCTAAACTGATGTTATAAAAGTGTGTAAATACACAGAATTTTTACATGAAGGCAAAGAAGGCGTGCGTCTGCTATATGCGCCACCCACAGAAAGCAAGGCAGAGCAAACA
>CAVEKR010000071.1:0-6851 GCA_963616365.1 Bacteroidaceae bacterium | reverse complement strand
TGTTTCTTAGCACAAACAAAACCACAACGGTCAAAACTATACCGATGGGCAGGCAAATTAGGGCATTTTGCACAAAGCCAGCCAAAATAAACATGACAAAAGAAATTCCTGCCACTGTCAAAGCATAAGGTAGCTGGGTATTTACGTGTTCGATATGATTCACGTTTGCGCCCGCACTCGCCATGACTGTTGTGTCAGAGATTGGACTTATGTGGTCTCCGCAAACAGCACCTGCCAAACAAGCAGAAATACCTATGATGAGCAGAGAAGAACTGGATGGGAAAACAGCAACCACAATAGGAATCAAAATTCCAAAAGTGCCCCAGCTTGTGCCTGTTGCAAACGCAAGTCCAAGCGCCACAAGGAAAATAATAGCAGGAAGCATCATATATAGCGCCTCTGCAGCTCCAGATAATGCCGTGCTTACAAAAACAGCAGCACCTAAAGCCGTGGTCAGAGACTTTAAAGTAAGAGCAAACATCAAAATAAGCATGGCAGGAACCATGGCTCTAAAGCCTTCTATAAAGCAATCTGCCGCTGCGGGGAACTTCAAAATGCCGCGACCCAAGTAATACACAAAGGTAAAGACAAGAGCAACAATGGAGCCCCACGGGAGCGCCGAGCTTGCATCTGTGTTACCAAACGCCGCAGATAAATCCATGTAAGTGTCCCCGCTTGCGTCCCAAAAACCGCCAACATACATCATGCCAACAACGCAAGTTACAATCAAAACGATAATAGGAATCAGCATGTCAAACACCCGTGCGCGCTCGTTGGTTGGCTTTTCGTTTTCAGATAAAGCACCCAACTTGCCTTCGCGGCGTGCCGCTAACTCGGATTTTGCCATTGGACCATAATCAAAGCCCATGATAATAAGACCAATCACAAAAACAATGGTCAAAAGAGAATAAAAGTTAAAAGGAATGGCGCTGATAAAAAGCTGAATTCCAGAAATGCCTGTATCTAGACCATCTGCAGTGTCTGACACGGCAGCTGCCCAAGAAGAAATAGGAGCAATCATGCAGATTGGAGCTGCGGTTGCATCTATGATATAAGACAATTTTGCGCGAGAAACTTTTTCTGCATCTGTTACTGGAGTCATAACAGCGCCCACCGTCAAGCAATTAAAGTAGTCGTCGATAAAAATCAAAACGCCGAGCAAAAAAGCAGAAAGCTGAGCGCCAGCACGAGATTTTACATGCTTTGCAGCCCAATTGCCAAATGCTGCAGAAACGCCTGCTGAGTTAATTAAAGAAACGATAATACCCAAAATAACAAGGAACAAGAAAATACCTGCAGATTCTGCAAGAGCAGGAATAAGTCCCACGTCAAGAACGCTATCTGCTAGCTCGTCTGGCACATCTGAGGGCACAACAATGCTATCTACCTGCCCAGACGTAACTACCTCTGCATCAAACGCCTGCCCGTTAATGATGTAATTTAAAATGTTGACGGCATCTCCAGAGGCAATGGCAAGCAAAATTCCGCCAACAACAATGCCCACAAAAAGCGAGGTATAGGTCTCTTTTGTGATGAGCGCCAGCACAATGGCGATGATAGGCGGAAGCAGCGCCCAAGCGGTTCCTAGAATTTCCATGCGTTTCTCCTACTCGCGGTCTCCATACAGGTGTTTTGCTACCCCTGCGTTTGTCTATGTCCTTTACTATGGCCTCAAACCATAGTTTCATCATTATACGTGAAAATTACATGCTCAAGCGCGTGTTCTCTAAGCTCCCTATAATGCTCAACAAAATAAACAAACCTAAGGCTGAGAAAAGTGCCTAGGGACACACTCTAATTGGGCAGCTTCCCAGCTAAGGCAAACTGCGCAAACCCTCACCCCAGCCAAATAACCTAAACAACCACCCAGCCTAAACAAACCTAAGCCTAGTAAATGCGCTTAAGATAAGCGGCGCTTTCTTCTTGGCTTTCTGCCCTTTTTGTTTTGCTCATTTTGAACAGGGCGTTCGCCATTATTTTTTTGAGAATTATTTTTTTGGCGAACACCACTCCCAAAGTCATCTCCACTAATTCCAGAACTATGTTGTCCTGGGCGAACACGACTGGACTTAGCTCTTTCGCGCTTTTCGTGGGCGTTATTTGAACTGCTACTTCTATTTAAGCTGCTGCTGCTTCTGTTTGTGCTGCTACCGCCGCTGCTGCTGCTGCCGCCGCTACCGCTGCTAGCGCCTGTGCGAGCTTGTACCTGTGCTGCTCCGTGTGCATTATCTGAATCAGACAAAACTCTGTGCCTGCGCTTTGTAAAGCGAGACTTTCTTGTGCTGCTCTGAAAATCCGTATCCTCATCTTCAAAGCGCTGGTCTTTTTTGCGCTGTTTGTCTGCGCGCCTGTTCCTGCGCTTTTTATCTGCGCCTTTTGCGCTGCTAGCATTATCTGTAGCAAAGCTAGAGTTATTAGAGTCGCTAGAGTTTGAACTAGAAGAACTCCTTTGCCTTGCGTTTGGTTTTTGTCCAGCGCCAGCCTTTTGTCCAGCGCCAGCCTTTTGCCCAGCGCTAGAGCCAGCTTCTTTATCTGCCAGCTCAGGGCTTGTACTAAACAGGCGCTTTCCCATCATTGCCAAGGTCTTATCCCTATGCAGCTCTTCATTTATCCTGTCAAGCGCTTCTTGGCTTACGTGGCAAGGACGCGGGTGTTCGCCATTCTTATTAGCCCTTTTACCAGCACAATCCATCTCTTTCAAAGGAACAACCAGCTGGGACCCGTCTTCCATTCTAAGCGTAACAGTCTCTAAAGGAGTGTTGTAATCAACAACCTTTCCTGTGCCAAGAGGGGTCTCTATCAGGTCATTTTTTTGCGGAGCACGGCTTTTGAAGTCGTCATATGCCTCCAGCTCGTAATTTAGGCAGCACATCAAACGACCACAAAGACCAGAAATTTTTGTCGGGTTTAAAGATAAGTCCTGCACCTTTGCCATACGGATAGAAACGGGCTCCAGCTTTCCAGCCATGCGCGCGCAACAAAGCTCCTCACCACACATTCCATAGCCGCCAAGCATGCGCGCCTCATCACGAATGCCAACCTGACGCATGTCAATGCGCATGTGAAAATAGCCTGCTAAATCATGCACCAACGCGCGAAAATCCACTCGTTCTTTGGCAGTAAAATAGAAAATTCCGCGGCTTCCATCAAACAAAAAATGGATTGCGATAGGGTTCATTTCGAGCTCATTTTGCTGGATATAGGTGCGGAACGTACTCATTGCCTCTTTGCCCCTATTTACCAAATCTTGCACATGCTCAAAATCGTTTTCGCAGGCTATGCGCTTTACAAGACCAAGTTCTTGGTCTTCTGGCAGGTCTTCTTTTGCTATTTCTTCTGGCTCGCTGATGGCTAAGGCAACGTCCTTGCCTTTTTCTGTTTCCACCAGCAAGTGGTCTGCCCTATGAATTTCAAGTTCAGAATCTGAAATTTCAGCCAAACAATCCGAGCTTGAATAGCGAAAACGAACATTAACAACTACTGGCATAAAGCCCTCCTGATTTCAAAAAACATTGCCTCTAGGGCAATATCCAAACCTACATTATAATGAATTTCTTGTTCACATTTTTTAACAGCAGCAATAGCTTTTAACAGCCCTTTTTCTGAACATTGGGCGCTTACTTGGGTGATTTGGTCAAGCGTATTTTCATTTTGAAAAAGCTGTTCTTTATTTTGGCGAACACCTTGCTGCGTTGCGTTTGTTTGTGCAGCGGATGCCTGTGTGGGCTGTGCGCTGTCTGTCTGCTCTTGCGTGGACTGCTCAGAACCCACTTGTGCGGCGGACAGCTGCTCAGAACTCCCCTGCTCTGCCTGCTCAGAACCCACCTGCATAAGAGTAGTAACGCCATTTTTCAGCAGCAAACAATCGCGCAACCAAAGCCTTATCATCAAAAGCTGATGCATAATTTCTTCTTTTTCTAAGCTGCGAGCCTCACGCTTATAGTGCGTGTCAAGCTCTTTTCTTGCGCTCGCACTAAAATAGTCCTTATATGTTTCTAGCTGCTCTTCTTTTTCTTCATCCAAATCCTTGCCCTTGCTTTGAGCTAGCTCTTTAATGTTTTGAACTTGATCAAAAATATCAGCGCTCTTTGCTCTGTTTGCAACTTTGTACAATAATTCAAAAATGTCAGAACTTTGGTCTAGCTGCAATTTTTCTGCATTAAGTTTTAGCAGCACACACCTGCTCTGCAAAGTCTGAAGAACAGAAGCATAATTTTGCGCAAGCAAAATGCAAACCACATCTGCAGGAGGTTCTTCTAAGGTCTTTAGCAGCGCGTTTGCAGGAGCACCTCTCAGACAATCCACATCATGAAAAATATAGACTTTCTTTTTATATTGAATTGGCGCTAAATTAGCATCTGAACTTATCTGTCTAATTTGGTCAATCAAATAAAGACCCGCCGATTCTGGCTTTAACTCGTGCAAGTCTGCGCAGGTAAAATCATCAGAATATGCTTTGTGAGGTAAGCTTTGATTGTTTGTGATATTCACTTGTGTGGTATCTGTCAGTGTGGTGTTCGCCATATTATCTACAGAATTTGCCAAATTCTCTGTGGTGTTCGCCAAATCAGCTCCCCCATTAGCTAAAGAACCCACACTATCAGCCAAAATACAATATGCAAAACGCTTAGCAAGGCTCTTGCGCGTCTTTTCTGATGCACCACTTATTAAATAGGCATGCGTTAGGCGCTTGTTTTCAAAAGCGCGAACAAAATATTCAATTGTCCTATCTTGACCTGCTATATCATTAAATATTTTTGTGTTCATTCTTAAAGCTTGTCCTTAAAATTTTTCACTAAAAATCTGCGGCGCTTTGCTTTTTAGCACCTTAAAAATGTCGTTTCTAACATCTTGTTTTTCTTGCATTGCATCTATAATAAAGAAACGCTGTGAATTTTTTTTGGCAATACAAATAAACCCATCATATACTGCCTGTTGAAACTCAAGACCTGCCAATTCCAACCTATCAGGTTCTTTTTTGGTTTCATTATTATAAGCGCGCTGTAATGCCTTTTCAGGCGCCATATCAAGAAAAAACGTAAAATCTGGCTCTATCCCAGCTGTGGCAATTTTGTTAAGCTCTTCTACAAGTTCAGAGCCTAAATTTCTTCCATATCCTTGATAAGCAATTGACGAATCTGCAAATCTGTCAGAAACAACGACTTTTCCAGCTTGCAGCGCTGGAACAATAACCTGACTACTCAGCCAAGGGCGTCATCTCTGTGTTTTCTTTATCGAGCAAAATGGCGCGAATTTTTTCTCCAATATTAGTATCCCCCGGCTCTTTAACCTGCACGTAATCAATATTGTTCTCTTTTAAGTATTCAATCAAAAACCCTACTTGGGTTGACTTTCCGCAACCATCTCCGCCTTCAAAGCTAATAAAAAGCCCCTGCTTATCCTTATTATTTTCCATTACTTATCTCTGTTGTCCTTAATTATATTGACGCTCCGCCGTATTGGCACTTCGTATCAAAGCCTTGCCTTTTAAAACTTCGCCATATTAGCACTTCATATCAAAGTCTCGCCTTATTAAAGCTTTTCCTTTTTCTTATCATAAATTTATGTGCCAAGATACATCAAAAAGCATTTCAAAAATTAAAAGTGTATACTTAGACACAAACGTATCTATATTTTACGGCTTTTTTGGCAAGTTTTGCGTATCAATATTTTGGAGCGCAAAATCGGCGCAAATTAACGCAAACCTGCACGACAAATTAGTGTAAACTTGCACGTATTTTACATGTTGGAGCATTGTATGGCACATAAGCTATGGGATTTATTTTTAACTTTTCTAAAAATTAGCCTCATCACTTTTTCAGGCTATGCGCTTTTGCCCATCGCAAAGCGAGAGCTCATAGAAAAAAAGGGCTGGATAACAGAAGAAGAGCTGGTAGATTACTATGCAATAGCACAGGCAACGCCAGGAATGATTGCGACGAACACCTCTACATTTTGCGGACAAAAAGTTGTAGGCAATATTGGAGGAGTTGTTGCCACCCTTGCCTTTAGTTTGCCAAGTGTCATTTTAATTAGTCTAGCGGCAATTATCTTGAATCAATTTATGGATAACCCTTATTTGCAATCTGCTTTTGCAGGTATCCGAATTGCCGTTTGCGTGCTAATTTTTAACACCGTTATAAGTATGTGGCGCATATCTATTCGCAATGCGTTTCACCTAATTATTCTAGGTGCAACCTTAGCTTTAACGCTGTTTTTAGACTTGTCTCCAATGCTTATTATCATTGCAACTTTAGTTTTAGGAATCATCATTCAAGGTGTAAAAGAATTTTCTACTTACCGTTCTAAAAACAATGGCGAACACCACAACGACAAGACAGGTGGTGAATAACTATGCCTCTTTCTTTGCAGTTATTTATAGAGATGGCAAAAATTGGGTTGTTCGCCATTGGAGGCGGAGCTGTAACCATTCCATTTCAACAACACCTAGGAGAGGTAACTGGATGGTTTTCTCTTATTGATTTGACGAACATGCTAGCAGTTGCTCAATCTTTGCCAGGTGCTTTTGGAATTAATCTAGCTGCTTATATTGGATATTGGATGCTTAATGTTCCAGGTGCTTTTATTGCTGTTATTGGATCTATTTTGCCAAGCGTAATCATCATTTTGATTATTGCAAACTTGCTTGATAAATTTAGAGAAAATCGCTTTGTTGATACCGCCATGAAAACAATCAGGCCTGCTTCTTTAGGGCTGCTTATTTGCGCTGTTTTACTCTTATTTGAAATGGCATTTTTTTATGAAGGAACAGATTTTGCAGCAAGTTTTAACAGCGCTCTTAATGCTTTGCTTGGGTTTTTCCAAGGAACAAGCTCTGCGTTTCCAAATGT
>CAVEKR010000070.1:0-6910 GCA_963616365.1 Bacteroidaceae bacterium | reverse complement strand
CAACTGGGGTGTTCGTCATAAGTAACAAAGTGTTCGTTAAGAAAATTAGAACAATTGTACAACGAAAATTGGAGTTTTTACATGGCATCTTTTAATGAAGTTTTTGAACGCAAGGAGAAAAAGTATCGCTTAAATGCGCTGCAGCACGAACAGATTTTGGGTGTGCTAGCAGGGCATATGGTGCTTGATGACTTTGGCAAGACGCGCATTAGCAGCCTTTATTATGATACGGCGCAGCGCAGCATGATTGCTCGTTCGCTTGAAAAGCCGCTTTATAAGGAAAAGTTGCGTGTTCGTCGTTATGAGCCGCTTGAAGGGGACGCTTATGACACTGTTCGTGCTGGTGAGGATAGTAATGCGACTTGCGTCAGTAGTGCGGACGCCAATGTCGGCGCGCACGCTAACAGCGCAGGTGCTAGCAGCGCAGACGCTAACACCGTTTATGACGAACGCGTTTTTGTCGAAATGAAAAAGAAATTTGATGGCATTACTTATAAGCGGCGCGTTTGCTGCTCTGGAAATGCCGCGCTTGCCTACATGGCTGGCATGCCCTATAAAGAAGCCTGCTTGAGAGCTCCGCTGACAGATGAGCTTGCTCGCGAGGAATCTTTGAGCGCGCGCAGTCTACAGATTGTTCGCGAAATTAATAGCTGCCGCAAACGCAATGGCAGATTATTCCCTTCGATGATAATTCGCTGCGACAGACGCGCATATCAATCACTTAATGCAGAAGATAGCCTGCGAATAACATTTGACACAAACCTATGCTATAAAGATTGCTTTTTAGAAAACGCCAGCTACGTTGATATGCTTGAAGCTGGCGAGGTTATCATGGAAGTAAAGTGCTTAGGTGCGTTGCCGCTATGGCTCACAAGTGCCCTGTCTGAGCTGCAAATATTTCCAAGTTCGTTTTCTAAGTATGGCGTTGCATACAAAATGTGTTCGACAAGATATAGTATGCCAGAACCAATATGTATACCTGCGGCAAAGTTAAACCGCATAGAAAGATTACAGCAAATGTCAGAACCTAACCTCGCTACCCAAGCAGTTTAGTAGGAGCCGAACCTATGCTACAAAGATTGCTTTCTTAAAAACGCCAGCTACGTTGATATGCTTAAAACCGGCGAAGTCATTATGGAAGTAAAGTGCTCAGGTGCGTTGCCGCTATGGCTCACAAGTGCCCTATCTGAACTGCAAATATTTCCAAGTTCGTTTTCTAAATATGGCGCTGCATACAAAATGTGTTCGACAAGATATAGTATGCCGCAATTTTTGCGCCAGAACAAACGAACCCAGAGTGGTGTTCGCCAACAAAATGACAAACGCACTCACAACCGTACTATTAATCCCATTAAGTCAATAGACGAGGCAATGCAAAACTCGACTGCTCAGGCAGTTTAGCAAGCGCCACGGGTGTTCGCCATCCACACCAAGACACAACCAACAATAAGAAAGGACAACAATGTTAGACGGAGCTTTCTCATCAGTTTACGGAACAGCCGAATCGCTGGTCTCCAACGTTTCGACCGTGGATTTTCTGCTTTGCAGCATCGCATCGATAGTGCTCGGCGCCGCGTGCGCAGCAATCTACATGTTCAAGCACCGATATTCCAAAAACTTCGTGGTCACGCTGGCGCTTTTGCCGCTCATCGTGCAGATGGTAATCACGCTGGTCAACGGCAACCTCGGCGCCGGCATCGCGGTCATGGGCGTGTTCAACCTCGTGCGTTTCCGCTCAATTCCAGGAAGCGCCAAAGACATCGGCAGCGTATTTCTAGCGATGGCAATCGGCCTAGCAACTGGCATGGGCTTTATCACGCTGGCAATTCTGTTCACGGTCATTGTGGCAATTGTCAACATCGCCTACGTGCTATCGCCGTTTGGCAAACCGCGCCAACCCGAAAAAACGCTGCTCATCACTATCCCCGAAGACCTCAACTACGACGGCGTCTTTGAGAGCACGCTCGAAAAATTCACAAGCGACCACGAGCTCACAGAAGTACAAACAACAAATATGGGCAGCTTATTCCAGCTGCAATATTGCATACGACTAAAAAAGGCAGGGACGGAGAAAAACCTTATCGACGAGCTGCGCTGTCTAAATGGCAACCTAAAAATTTCATGCGGACGCGCACAGCTAGAAAGGGGGGTGCTATAATAGAAAAATTACTGGTCAAGTCCTTGGTTTAGCATGGCGAACACCACGGTAGTGGCAAGCGCTGTAATAATGGCGAACACCACACTAGCTAGCAGGCAAATTGGTGTAACGCTCCCCCGCGGAAGCCCGCAGCTAAACAAGGCAAAAGGGGCAAAACCCAAGCGAGACTTGCGCACAACACAACTAAAAACGCGCAGGTCAAACAAGTAAAAAACTCGAGAAAGTAAGACAATTCAAAGAAAGGAGCATTATAATGGCAGACTCTAAAAAGTTGAAACAACCCAAGATTATAATGCGCACACTAGCAGCATTTACGCTGCTAACAACACTTGGAGTGAGTGCAGCAGGGTGTTCGCCAAACACAAATAGTGCAAGCGAAGACGAATCTGACAGTTGGGAAAGCGTAGCTGCAGCATTTGACTCGTCAAACTTGGATCTTGACTATTCAAAGCGCGACAAAAACCCAAGCTACGACGAGACAACAGCTACAAAAATCTCGCTCGATGATATCGCAGCTGCCGCAAAAGCAAGCAGCGCAAATAACGCGAGCGCGAACAGCACAGACACGGGCATAAGCAGCTTAAACGCAAGCAAAGATAGCGCGGCTTCAAGCAGCTCAAGCTCGAGCGCGACAAACGACAGCTCAACAGACAGCGCGACAACTGATAGCTCAACCAGCACAGACACAAGCACTGACTCAACAACAGATACAACCAGCACCTCAGCCGCCCCAGGCGTCAACATTGACGGCTCAACCATTACGATTAGCGCAGCTGGAACCTATATTGTCTCTGGCACGCTTGATGACGGGCAGCTTATCGTGGACACTGGCGAAGACGACGTAAAAGTGCAGCTAGTGCTTGATGGCGCGACCATCCACAACGAGGACGGTCCTGCGATTTATGTCAGAGAGGCCGACAAATGCTTTATCACGCTAGCAGATAATACCGAAAACACCCTGACAGACGGGGCAAACTACACTCTTGAAGAAGACTCCGATGAGCCATACGCGACGCTTTTCAGCCGCGACGACCTGACCATAAACGGTTCTGGCACTCTTACAGTGACCAGCGCTTATAGGCACGCAGTCTGCTCAAAGGACGACCTCGTTATCACGGGCGGCACCTACAACATTACTTCTGTAGAAGATGGTCTGCGCGGGCGCGACTGTGTGAAGATTTCTGACGGGGTGTTCGCCATTAACGCAGGTAAGGACGGCATAAAGTCCAACAAGGATGACGACCCAGAGCGCGGCTACGTCAACATTGACGGCGGCACATTTACCATCAACGCAAGCGATGAGGCCGTGCAGGCGGAGACTTACGTGCGCGTAGCTGGTGGAAGCTTTAGCGTGGACGCAAAAGACGACGCGTTTCATTCCAACTTGGAGATGCTCGTTGCTGGTGGAGACATGAACGTCGCGGCTGGCGATGACGCTTTCCACGCAGAAACAATGTTGACCGTCGATGACGGCACAATCAACGTGAGCACCTGCAACGAGGGCTACGAGGCCGAAAAAGTCTACGTCAACGGTGGTGACACGCATATTACAGCAACAGATGACGCCATGAATGCTGCGGCTGCAGACTTGACTAGCAGCGATGATGAGAGTTCGAGTGATAGTTCTAGCAGTGGCGCGAGCAGCGGCGCGAGCAGCGGCAATACTAGCGGCAGCGCGAATAGCGGCTCTACCGATGACTCGCATGCTGCTAATGCTACAGAAAAGAACAATGGCAATGCTGGCGACAACGGTAACGGCGGCAAGGGTAATCCTCCGCAAAAGCCTAGTGGTGATAATGGCGAACAACCTGGTGGCAACGGCAACAATGCTCAAGGCGGCGACCAAGGTCAAGCTGGCAATACCCAAGGCGGCAACCAGCCACAAGACAACCCACCAGCAAAACCTGATGGCGAGCAAGGTCAGCAACCTGGCGGCGATAATGGTCAGGGCAACAATGGCGGCGACCAAGGCAATCAGGGTCAAGGCGGCAACCAAGATGGCCAGGACAATCAAGGCAACCCACCAGCAAAGCCCGACGGTTCTCAAGATGGACAAAACAATGGTCAGCAACCCAGCGACCCCAATAACGGCGGTCAAGGTGGCACTGACCAGGGCGGTCAAGGAGGTCAACAACCTGGCGGCAATAACGACCAGGGCGGTCAAGGCGGCCCCAATGACAACGGCCAAGGAGGTCAGGGTGGCCCAGGCGGTAACGGCGGACAAGGCGGCGGCGACATGGAAAATGACGAAAACTGCCTTATCCAAATAAATGGCGGCACGCTTGTTCTTGACGCTCAAGGCGATGGAATTGACAGCAACGGAAACGTCGAGATAAACGGCGGAGTTGTGCTGGTCAACGGTCCAACCAGCAACGGCGATGGCGCGTTTGACTACAACGGCAGCGCAAGCGTTTCTGGCGGCACGGTTTTGATGGTCGGCTCAACTGGCATGGCGCAAAACTTCAGCACTGGTACGCAGCCGTTTGCCATGATAAACGCAAACGGAAACGCTGGTGATTATGTCGCGGTTACAGATTCAAGCGGCAAGGTTGTGGCTTCGCTCAAATCCGCAAAGCAGTTTGGAATGGTGCTCGTTTCAAGCCCAAGCTTTACTGAAGGCAGCGAATATTCGCTGGTCATTGGCGGAACGGTTACGGGCGCTAACGCAGATGGCTACACAGATTCTGGCAGCGTAACAGGCGGAAACACCACGACATTCACAGCTTCTACCACCCCAAGCAACACTGGCGGTCCAGGTGGTCAGGGCGGTCCTGGTGGCCAAGGTGGTCAGGGCGAGCCTGGTCAAAATCCTGGCGGCAATAATGGCGGTCAAGGCGGCAATCCTGGCGATAACAACAACGGCGGGAACGGTGGCAACGGCGGCAATAATAATGGCGAACGCCCTGGTGGCAACGCCAATAATGGTGGCAATGGCAACCAAAATAATAATGCCGACAGCGCCAACACTAATGCTGCTTAACCAACGCTGCTTAAGACAGCAACAATAAACGCTAGCGTAAACTAGCGTAAACAAAAATGGCGACGTCCCTCAAAAGAGAGACGCCGCCATTTTTTTATGCAGCAGCAAAAGCTGCCACTAGTAGCAGTAGGCATGCCAAGCCAATAAAGCTAGCAAGCAGCAAGGTGTTCGCCATGCTTAAAAAGCTAGCAAGCACCGAGGTGTTCGCCAAGCCAATAAATCAGCAAAAGCAAAACCAAGCGCTACTGCGTCCCCGCAGGCGTGCCGCCTGTTTGCGACCCGCTAAAAGGAACATAGGGTCTCACCACGCCATCGGCAGAGCGAATATTTGACATATCCACAAGATCTGGAACGATAAGCCACTCAGGAGCGACGCGCGCAATAAGGTGCCCCAACGAACGATTCATCCACACCTCTGCCAAAGCAGCTGCTACAGAAAATGCATAACCGATAATAACAAGAACGATCATAGAAGAAGTAAACGCTGCAAGCAGGGTGGAGATAACTGAACTAGAACCTACAGACATAGGACTGAAAGGATTCACACCCAAAAAAGTGGAACCAGAATGTGACATGCTCTGCAAAGTGGAATTGCCAAGCATTCCGCTAAAGAGCCCTACTAGAGATGTTGCAGTTGCTCCTGCAACAATTAAAAACATAATTGCAAAGAAAAGCGCTGTTATAACAGCGACAATAGACTCTACGATAAACGCAGGTCCAAGCGTTGAAGCAAGGGTTTTGATTGGAGCTTTAGCCAGCAGCTTGAACGAGCGGCCAATTCCTGAAAAACCCGCAGAAATTTTTCCGCTCAAGCCAACTTGAAAGCTGAGCAGCGGAGATATGAGAGCATACGCAAAGCAGCCCAGCACAATAATAATAGGACCAATAATTGGAACCAAAAACAAAATACACGCAAGCACAAAAAGCGCTATGCAATATATGGCATCTACCAGCCAGATTTTTGCGCCTGTAAGAAATGCGCCTTCTTCAAAAATGGAAGTTGGAAGGCGTCTATTGACGCCAAGGCAAATTTCTCTGCCCCAGCGCACGGCAAATCCAGAAACAATCCACCTGAGCACGGGTATTAAGCCGCACAATCCCAATAATAGCGAACGTGGAAACCAGCCCTTTGAGTTTTCGACATCTGCCCAGCCAGAAGAAAATGGCGAGGAGATGTATTGGCTTTCGTCAATATTGTCGCTGTTAAGGACAAATGTTTCTGTCTGAAAGCCTGGTTGCTGTTGTGATGGCTGCGGCTGATAAGCTGCCTGTTGCTGCTGTTGCTGTTGCTGATAGGCGGCTTGCTGTTGCTGGCACGTGTCTTGCTGCGACTGTGCCTGCTGCTGTTCCGCAGCAACCTGTTGTGCCTGTACTGAATCTTGCACTAGCTGCGTCCCGCAGTTCTTGCAAAACTTTGCGCCGTCGGGATTTTCGTGTCCACATGACTTGCAATTCATAATATCCTCCTAATCGGTCGAGGTTTCAGCTGCTTGCCAAATCTGCGTCAAGCAAAGTACTTTCGATTATATAGGAAGCTATCTGATATTTTTTTCAAAGAACACATCTCCCCAAAATTCACCAATAACCCCAAAGTTTTTAATAGCGAACACCACGCTCGCCGTAACAAAGGTGCCAGACCCCGTTGTCGACGCCACAAGGCGCAACAGCGCCAGACCCCATTGCCCCCGCACCCAAGATTCTTACAGGCCACACTGCACAGCCTATCAACCTAGCTACAAGAGCTAAGGACGGGTCTGCGAAGGTGTACGTGG
>CAVEKR010000069.1:0-6932 GCA_963616365.1 Bacteroidaceae bacterium | reverse complement strand
GGGGGGGGGGGGGGGGGGGGGGGGGGGGGGGGGGGGGGGGGGGGGGGGGGGGGCATAGCAACAATAGATGTTCCCATATGCTTTATGGTTACGCGCTTGTTGCCATCAAGTGTTCACCCAGTTGTTTTGCGCGAAGGAGGAATGTCATCAGACATGACTTTAACTCTCATTGTGTGTTTGGTTGGGCTTTTATGCGTGGCTTTTGCATTGTATCGTATTCGTTTCCGTCAAATTTGCATGGCACAAAAAGTTCAAGCCCTAAAAGATGAACTAGAAGAAATTGAAGAACTAAACGCAAAACGCTAAAAGGCATTTAGCATAAAGACAGCCAAAAGCAAATTTCGTCAAAAGCAATTTTTAAAAAGGAGAAAAACCAATGAATCCTATTCTTGAAGAAATTTATAGCACCATTATTCCTTCAGCGCCGTATATTATAGCTGCATATGCGCTTATATGGTTTGCATTACTCGTATTTGTTCTTGTTTCTATGGGCTCGCTTAAAAAGACGGAAGCGCGCGTAGAAATACTAGAAGAAAGCATTGAAAGCTTAAAGCAAAAAAATAATGGAGCAGGTGCAGATAAAGCTGAGGATTAGGTTGACGCGGCTTTGCGCATTAAACTCGCGCGCACCCTGTGCACTTTGCGCGCTAAGCTAGCGCGCTCCACACATTGAGCCTGCGTGCCAAGTTAGCGCCGCCAAGCCAGCACACTAAATTAGCGCTGTTAGCACACTAAGTTGGCACATAAAAAAGCAGGCGTGCAGAAAAAACCTCCACACGCCTGCAAAGCGCCTACAACTAGGCGTCAAAAAACGTTCAAGAGAAATTACTCTTGCTTAACCATCTCTCCGTTTTTCTTTGTGTATTTTGTTCCATCTATATCCACATTCCAACCTTCAGGAACACTTGAATAGGTTGCATCTAGGTGGCATTGAGCACAATAAAACTCACTTGTCTTATGTGCTTGATGACAATTGCTACAATCTATTACACCGTGTTGCTCCCAATTGTGGGGGTTAAACTCTAAATTAGATGTTTTAGCAGTCAAATCTTGTGCACTTTTAATATCTGAATGGCATCCGCTGCGTGTGCAAAAGCTGAGCGTATCAAACTCATCTGAGCGGCTTTCAAGTCTGCCTGTGTCGCCATCAAAATTGTAATCTCCAGAAATAAAATTGGTTGCTTCATGCACTTGGTCTTCAATCGTTGCATCATGACAAGACAAGCAATTTATTGAATCTTTTGTGCTGTGATATGACGCTAATTTGGCTGTTGATGACCCTGCATCTGGATCATTAAAGTCATTTGTGTATTCGCTCATTGGCGTATGGCAAACTGTGCCACAAAAGCTTGGAGTGTTATGCCAGCTAAACATACCAATGCCAGCTAGAATCACAACGACAACTATAACGCCTAAGGTTATTTTCCAACGCTTTGGCTTTGCGCCTTTTGAGCCGCTTGCGCCCTTTTCAGACTTCGCACCTTCTGTGGTGTTCGCCCCATCTTTAGACTTCACGTCCTCTTTAGATTTTGTAACTCCCGTGGTGTTCGCCCCTTCTTCAGAGCTTAGCACCTTGTTTGTATCTTCTGTATTATTGCTCATGTTATCTCCTCACCTTATTTTGTCGCTAAATATTTGCCAGTAACATATCCCGCAGTTATATTGCGACCAAGGGATAATCCATAAATATCAAGCGGATAATCTACGCCGCCATAAAAGTTGCCCGCGCAATTTCCGATGATGTACAAGCCTTCAATCACATTGCCATCAGGGGTGAGCGCTTGGTTATTCTCGTTGACTTCCAAACCAGAGCATATGGTAGATAAGCGCATGCGCCTATGGATTGCATAAAATGGCGCTTGGCGAACAGGCTTTAGATATTGAGGGTCTTTGCCAAATTCCGTGTCTGCACCTGCATCGCAAAGAGCA
Organism: Bacteroidaceae bacterium; assembly: GCA_963616365.1. GTDB lineage: Bacteria > Actinomycetota > Coriobacteriia > Coriobacteriales > QAMH01 > CAVAWX01. The sequence continues at coordinate 5,003 of CAVEKR010000069.1, read as the reverse complement.
TTGTATTCATCCACCGTTTTTTTGAAAGTTGCAGGATCCTGCCCAATTTTTGTGGCAAGCTCCTCTAACGTGTTTGCCTTAAACGTGCGTACTTGGTCAGCAAAAACGCCTTTGCGCTCGACGTTTTCTTCAGGCATATATGTGCGCAATCCTTCTGGGTCAACCAATTTGCCCTTCCAAGACGCAGCATCTGTCATGTAGTTAGCGTCAAAGACCTGCGAATACCAGCCAGGGTGTTGCCCATCACGCAGATAATTATTGGTCAGAGACATATCCACAGTTTCATCCATAAAGCGTTTGCCAGTGTTATCGCATACTGCTAAAAATGGCATGTCGCACATGGAGGCTGGGCCTGCGTCAAAGTCATGGAGCATTTTTGTGTGGCCAATCTTTTCCATAGAAGCGCCAGCCCAAAGCCCCATTTTGTGACCGTCTCCTGTTTGGTTGGTCTGCTTGCGCTCAAAATTATGGATGTCAGGAATGTAGTAGTCGCACATTTCCTCGTCATTTGAATAGTCGCCAGTTGCCAAGATGACGCCCGACTTTGCGTTTACCAAAATGTATTTGCCATCTTCGCGCTGGGCTATAGCGCCATCTACATTGCCATTTTTGTCTTTGTGCAGCTGTTTTGCAGGCGTTGAATATCGAATATTGACGCCTTTGGCTGTGGCAACTTCTGCAAGCGACTGCATGGCATCGCCTGTGGTGTATGGTTTTGGACCAAAGAAAGCGGTCACATAGTCAAGCTTAAAGCCGTTGATGTTTAGCGTGGCTTTTTGCTGAGTGTTGCCGTCATCTAGTGCTGGACCTCCCACCGATTGAACGCGGTCAATGCACCAATGCAGCGCCTCGCCAGAATTGTACGCCCAATTTTCCACCAATTTGCGGTGCGAGCGATGCTGATTGGCTTTGACCACCATAGAAATAAGGTGTTCAACTGCTGCTTTGTCGCATTTTTCTATATTCAATCCAGCTGCAGAATTGCCGTGCGACATGGCAATATTTTCTTTTTGCAAAAGCACTACATTGGCGCCGTTTTCTGCGGCAGACAGCGCGGCTGGAACACCTGCAGCACCAGCGCCTATTACCAAAACGTCGCAATTCAGTGTTTCTTCAAATTTTGTGATTGCCTCTGGTTTTTGCATGAAAGAAGGCGTGTCAGAAATTGTGGTAGAGCCGTTGCCCTGTGCTCCAACGCTGCCTTCTGCATACGGAGTGTAGTTTTTGTATCCGCAGCCAGCAATTCCGCTCAGCGCAGCTACTCCTGCAGCCGTGATACCTGCGCCTTTTAAAAACGTGCGGCGGTCAAGCTGGTGGCGAGCGTGTGAGTGCTGCTCAGGTGAGCCTTGCTCAAGTGCTTGTGAGTCAAGCGATTGTGAGTCGAGTGCGTCTTGCTCGAGCGAGCGCTGGGTGTGCGAATGTTGGCCGCGCGAATGTGGATTTTTTGCTTTAGTCATAAGAAACCACCTTTCTTTTCTCCATGTTGTCTCCTATCTGCGATGTGGTTTTTTACAAACAAACGAAACTTTACAAAGTTTAAGGACAGTTACCATATTTGTCAACAATTATTCTTTGATAAACATAAAGTTTCTCTTTATCGGAGGTGTTGGAGGGGTTGGGGGGGCAGTTTAATGGCGTGCCCCCTCGCTAGTGCCTAGGCTTGTTTTAATGACGAACACCACGCTAGTTTGGGCTGGTGGGAGGGCTTGGCAGCTTAGCGGGTTGGAAGTCTTGTCGGATTAGTTGGCGCACGGCTTAGCAGTTTAGGTGACGAACACCCCGTCAATTTAGCTGGCAAACAGCGCGCTAGTCTTGGCGACAAATGCCCTGCTAGCTGCCGTGGTGTTCGCCATCATTATCTGTTGAAGAGATAATCTCACGTGCAATATAGATTGGCCTATGCTTGCCCTCCAAATACGCGCGCGCGATGTATTGCCCGATTATCCCCAAGACCAGCAGCTGCAGACCGCCCAAAAACAAGACGAGCACAACGATTGTGGCATAGCCAGGGACTGCAATTCCAAAAGCAATGCGCTGGACAATAACAAAGATGGCATAAATAAGCGCTGCTAGAGAGGCTATTATACCAGCATATGTTGCCAGATGCAGGGGGAAGGTCGAAAAAGAAAAAATCCCGTCGACGGCGTATTTTATGAGGCTTGCAAACGACCAATTTGTTTTTCCTGAATGGCGCTCGTCTGCGCTATAGGCAAATGGCAAGGTCTTAAAGCCAACCCACGCAAAAAGACCTTTAGAAAAGCGGAACCTTTCTGGCATGCTTAGCAGCGCTTGGGCAACCGAGCGATTAAAAACGCGAAAATCGCTGGCATTATGCACCACTTCAAGACCTGAAGAGCTAGAAAATGTTCCATAGAATTTTTTGGAAAAAAACGAGCGCAGCGCTCCTTGATGTCGGTTTTCTTGATAGGCGGCAACGCAGTCAAAATCTGAGTTCTCGTTTAGGGTTTTGAGCATTTCAAAGGCTGTGTTTGGGTCTTGTTGCATGTCTGCATCAATAAAGCAGCAATTAAGACCGCGTGCACATTCAAGACCAGCATACATTGCTGATTCTTTGCCAAAATTGCGCGAGAAAGAAATGACACGCACTGCTTGCTTATCTTGTTTTGCCTGCTCCACGACCCTTTGTAGGGCATTGAAGGTACTGTCTGTGCTGCCGTCATCGATAAAAATAAGTTCGCAGTTGTATTTGTGTTCTTTGGCAGTTTTGCAGGCACGCTCATAGAAAAGCTCGACATTGCCTTCCTCGTTGTGAGCTGGGATGATGAGGCTTAAATCTATGTTTTTGTCTGGGTTAGTCATTTGGCTCATTATTTGTTGAAATGGGACGCTCTTTGTCGTGGCGGTTTGCATTTGGCGCGTGGTGTTCGCCATTATTACCCTCACCCTTTTGGTGCTTTGAGCGCTTCTCTCTAATCTGCTCTTTTGTGCGCTTGAGGTTGTCGACGTGCTCTTTAATCTGTGCGTATTCTTTTACGTCTTTTGGATCGCTTACCGCATTGCGGAATAACGCGCCATCTTTTGTGCCGAGAATTTTTCCAGTTCTATCCTCATACATTTTGACAAAAACAGCCTGTAGAGCTGCAGCTATCGGGATTGAGAGCAACATTCCAATGGCGCCTCCAACAGCGCCGCCAATCAAAATGGCAATAAGGGTGATGGTTGGATGCACGCTGACCGAGCTTTGCATAAGGCGCGGGCTGATGATATTGCCGACCACAAAACTGATAACGGCGTTGGCAACAATGCTCAAAATGCAGGCGAGCGGTCCCACAAACAGGGCAAGAGCTGCGACGATAATCATCGAAATTGTAGGTCCGATGTAGGGGATTAGATAAAGGATTGCGCAAAGTGCCCCAAGGAGCGCCGAATAAGGAATTTGCAGCGCCCAAAAAACAAGACCGCTGATAATGCCTAGAATGATGGCGCAAATGAGCGTCGATTTTATCCAGCCATAAATGGCACTACCAAACGACGAACTTATCAAATGCAGGTTGTGAGCAGCGTTTTTGCTAAGAAGCCCAGTGATTTCTTTTTGCATTGTGGGCATATCTATCAAGACCCAAGCAGCGCAAATCAAAGAAATACAAAGCACGAGCATTCCGTTTCCAACGTTCATTACAATTCCGATAAAGCCGCCCGCAAAACCTGCGATTATTGTCGAAGCCTGACCGCTCAAAAAGCTGCTCGCAGAGTTTGCCCAGTTGTTGAGCTGCTCTGATACGTTTGGATTAGAAAGTATGTCGCCCAAAGCGTTTCTGCTCGAATCAAAAAAGTTCTGAAATTGCCACGCATAATGCGGCAGGTTGCTGGCAAAATTGCTCAGCTGGCTTACCAGCGCAGGCAAAAGCAGGGCAACAATCCCAATCAGAACAATGACCAGAATAAGATAGGCAATTCCCACCCCAAGCGCGCGCGATATTCCGCGGCTTTGTAGCGAAGCAACAAATTTATAAAGCAGCAAAACTATAAAAACGGTCAGTATTACAGCGCTCACTGCTTGCCACAAAATCTGACACACGTACAAAAGCGCCACCGCAATAATGCCAGCGCCAATAAGCGCCCACATCTGATAAGCGCGAAACTTCCATTTTTGTACCCTGTCGTCGCTTGGTTTTCCCATTGCCTGCCTTTGCTTGGTTTTATTTTTGCTGGCGAACACCCCAGTGGTTTGCCAGCGGTTTTGTTCGGCGAACACCTCAAGTGCTTGGCGCTCTTTTTATTTGAGCCGCCTGCATTTATGCTTGGCAGCGTTTTTATATAGCGAACACTTTGTTTTTAGTGCGCGCTTTTTTGGCGAACGTTTTGTTCGCGTAAAATCTTGCTGGCGGAGGAAGGGGGATTTGAACCCCCGAACCCGCTAAAGGCGGGTTAACGGATTTCGAGACCGCCGCATTCAGCCACTCTGCCATCCCTCCGCAAATAACGTAAGTTTGCTTTTAGCTGCACATGTGCCATGTGCGCTGTATATGCGGGTATTGCATGCAAAACTTACATCTGCACATAATAACATTAAATAGTGCAAGTGCAATAAGTCTATGCAAAAATAGCAGTAAATTTTTCTTATAGGGTTTGCTCAGCGTTTCTTTTCTGCTTAGTTGCCGCTTGAGTCTCTGCCTAGTCGTTTCTGCTCACCGTTTGCTTGAGCCTCTTCCTAGCTGCTTATTCGCTGCTTGTGCCCTCAGTACTGCTCTCGTTTTTAGTTGCTGTTACAAGCGCATCATAGACGGTAGAAGAAACAGCGTGTTCGCCACCAAAAACATAACAGCTGCCCTCTTCTAGCGCCGTTTTATTATTTGCCACAATTGCATTTATGTTCTTAGAATTTTTATCATCAGCTAGCACAAGTACAGAGTTATTTTTGCCGCACAGAGCAGCTCCGCATAGTGCGTCTTGATATCCTCTACCTGTGGCAACACCCATGTGTGCCGCCTGCATGCCCTCTGTTAAACAAAACTTGACGACTTTTTGGCAGGTAGTATAAG
>CAVEKR010000068.1:5995-6944 GCA_963616365.1 Bacteroidaceae bacterium | reverse complement strand
AAACACCCCAAAAAACTCTATAAGCCCCCAAAGGAGCCCCAAAACACCCCAAAAAACTCTATAAGCCCCCAAAGGAGCCCCAAAACACCCCAAAAACGCCCTGTGAGCTCCTAAAAGACCACAAAAATACCCTGCAAGCCTCTCAAGCTTCTAAAACCTTCCAAAAACACCCCTGTAAGCCTCAAGAAGAGTATCAAGTCGTCTAGAACAAAGCTAGATTAACATTGCAACCCTCACACGCGAAATTCCTGTTACACGTGAGATTTGATTGCAATTAGAGCCGTAGCTCATTAGTTTGCGTATCAACCTCGCCTTTAATCTATCTTTTAAAGTTGTTGCGCTTGCAATACCGCACCTAGACAAAAATTTCTGCATTATGCCACAAAGGTCATAATCGCAAATTCGTTTCTTTGGAAAAATTCTACATTCATCGCTCCATTTATTACTCAATCCGTTCCATCCACTGTCCAATTCTCCTGCCCAGTCATTATCGCAGCTATCGCTTAGTTTATCATCAAAACACTTTTGCCTGTCATTAGCGCGCGTGCTAGCACGGACATTAGCGCACGCATCAGCACCCGTATTGATATACATGTTGGCACGCATGCGCGTTAACTCTTTAATGTAACTTATGCTCATAAACTGCTCGAAAAGTTCGTTGTCTATCAAGCAGAGGTCAGCGCAATAATCAGCACAGTTACCAGCATGAGAACCAACACGACCATCAACGCGCTCACCAGCATAACTACCAGCACGTTCACCAGCACAAGAATCATCAGCAGAGCCACCAGCGCCGCCACCAGCGCGTTCGCCAGCGCAAGAACTAGCATGGTTACCAGCGCGTTCGCCAGCGCGCCCCCCGCCACAAGCGCCGCCACCAGCGCGTTCGCCACCACTATCCCCACCACAACCCACACCACACCCAAGCAGCCGATAGCTCGACCAGCGA
>CAVEKR010000068.1:0-5985 GCA_963616365.1 Bacteroidaceae bacterium | reverse complement strand
CCCCACCACAAGCACCGCCACCAGCGCGCCCCCCGCCACAAGCGCCGCCACCAGCGCGCCCCCCAGCGCTACCACAAGAACCGCCACAAGCGCCGCCACCAGCGCGCCCCCCAGCGCCACCACTATCCCCACCACAACCCACACCACACCCAAGCAATCGATAGCTCGACCAGCGATAATCCTCCTGGTTAACCACGAGACCAGCGGCGACTGGATTATTGAAAATATAAGCTGCTGTATCTGCCAGCTGCTTTTTGGAATTGATTGTCTTAGAAAAATAGCGCGATTCCCAAACAGGCCCCTTACGACCATATTTAAAGTTGTGCCATTTACAAAAACTCGCGCCTATGGACTGAAAAATATTTGCAAAGTTCTCAATTTCTCCATACATAATAAGATGAACATGGTTGCTCATCAGGCAAAACGCAAGAACAGAAGCGTCGTATTTCTCACAAGCATTCTTCAAAGAAGACAAAAACCGCTTCCTGTCCTCGTCATCATAAAAAACCACCTGAGAACTGTGGCCTTTAAGCCCAATGTTATACGTCATTGTCTCTGAACTTATTCTAATTGGTCGTGCCATTTTGCACCTCACTATTTGCGCGCGCCCATTAAAGTTGCGCTTCCTGTCAAAATCGCGCTTTGAAATGCTCGAATACCATGTTCGCCAGATTTTACGTTTGCCAAATCTAGCATATATTTCATGATATTCGAGCATTATTTTAATGGCGAACACCACGGGGGTCTTTCGCATTATTTTAATGGTGAACACCACACGCGCTTGCAGCTTATGTTGTATGGTGAACACTACACACGCGCTTGCAGCTTATGTTGTATGGTGAACACTACACACGCTTGTAGCTTTCATTTAATGGCGAACACCACACGCGCTTGCGGCTTGCGTTATATGGCGTGTCTCCCGCCAGTTTTCAGCATTCATTTTACGGCGCGCGTCCACATCCTCAAACCATGCCTTCAAGTAATGCAAATACCCAGCTCAAAGCATAATGATAATTTTGCTGCTAAATATTTTTTGCGGCAAAGTTAAGAAAAAGTTACTTCTTCTTTGTTGCTGTTTTTGCATATCTATTCCAACTTGCATAGCCAATAATACCAGCTAAGCCACTAAAACCTAACAATATAAGCAACATGTTGTCATCTCCAGTTTTAGGGTTTGAAGATGAGTAGGAGGATTTGCCATCATCTGAACTGTCGCTACTTTTAGTATCTGCTACCTTTTCAGCAGCTGCAGAGCTTGCGTTATTGCTGCTAGTAGCGCTTACAGGTGTAGTAGTGTCACTAGTAGGTTGTTCGTCTTTTTCATACACGACCTCAATCTCATGATCAGATTTGATGTCATCAAAGGTGTAACTACTGGGATGTTGCTCTACATCGACAGCAGAACCGCTGGTAGTAGAATTGCCATCTGTAGAATCATCGGTAGTAGAGCTGCTAATAGCAGAAGCATTTGCAGCAGAACCGCTACCAGTAGCAATATCAGCAGCAGAGTTGCTACCAGCAGAATTATCAGTAGCCGAGCTATTATCAGCAGTACCAGCAGCGGCAGAACTACTATTAGTAGAGCCATTATCTGAAGAACCATCATTAGTAGCAGCAGAGTTACTATTAGAAGAGCTATCAATAGCAGAAATATCTACACTAGAGTTATCAATGGTTACGCTTTTAATATGATAGCCTTCTTTAGCTGCGTAATTAATGGTTTTGCTTGAACCATATTCTGCACTACAGCCATCATCTATGGTTCCATTTTCTACACTGGTAGAGATCTTGAATATATCAATTTCATATACGACTACTATTTCATGATTAGCTTTGATGTTATCAAAGGTATAGCTAGTAGCGTGGTGTTCGTCATTAGAGGCATCGCCATCAGAAGTAACGTTATCCGCCTTAGTTCCATCTGCGTCAGCGCCATCCGCCGTAGCGCCATCACCTTCAGTAGCGCCAGCTACCTTAGTTCCATCCATCGTAGCACCAACCACTACAACACCATCAACAGTAACGCTCACCAAATGATAGCCTTCTTTAGCTGCGTAATTAATGGTTTTATTTGAGCCATATTCTGCGGTACAACTGTCATCAATTGTGCCATTTTCAACGGCAGTGGAAATGTTAAAGATGTCTATCTCGTATACAACTGCTATCTCATGATTAGTTGTAATGTCAGTAAAAGTATAGCTGTTAGGGTATTCTTTGATATCGATTTCCGTTCCATCAACGGTAACGCTCACGAGGTGATAACCCTCTTCACCTGTGTAATTAATGGTCTTGCTCGAGCCATAATCGATAACACAACTATCATCAATGGTCCCGCCTGTGACACTTGTTGTAATAGCAAAGGTGTCTATCTCGTATATGACCTTAATCTCATGATTGGCTTTGATGTTAGTAAAGGTGTAGCTGCTAGTGTGGTGTTCGCCATCACTTTCAGTCGCACCATCTACTTCAATGCCATCCGCCGTAGCGCCACCATCCGCCGCAGCGCTACCACCTGCCGTAGCGCCACCACCTGCCGTAGCGCCATAAACCTCAGCACCATCGACTGTAACGCTTTTCAGATGGTATCCCACCTTAGCAGCATAATTGATAGTTTTGCTTGAGCCATATTCTGCGGTACAACTGTCATCAATTGTGCCATTTTCAACGACTGTAGAAATGTTGAAGGTGTCAATTGCATACACAACCTTGATTTTGTGATCAGCTTTAATGTCAGTAAAGGCGTAGCTGGTGGGGTATTCTTTGATATCAACTTCTGTTCCATCAACTGTAACGTTCACTAGATGATAACCTTCTTCACCTGCATAATTAATACTCTTGCTTAAGCCATAATCAATAATACAACTATCATCAATATTGCCGCCTGTAACGTTTGTCGTAATAGCAAAGGTATCTATCTCATATATGACCTTAATCGTCTGGTCAGCTTTGATGTCAGTAAAGGTGTAGCTGCTAGGGTAGTGTTCGCCATCCACCTCTATTTCATTAACGATAACGCTTTTCAGGTGATAGCCATCTTTAGCTGCATAATTAATGGTCTTGCCTTCTCCGTAATTTAGCGTTGCCCCAGAATCGATTGTTCCGTTGACAGCACTTGTCGAGATGGTGTATTGCTGTGGTTTATCGGCTACATTTAGCGCATACCATTTTGACTTATAGCTGGTCAGGTCTACTTCAATCGGGGTATTATCTATTTGATATCCATCTGGGGCTACGCTTTCTTTTACATAGTATTTTTTCAGATCTAGACTCAGCACATCTCCACTTGTCGCTTTGCCTTCTGCATTTGTAGTCATTGTTGCAATTGGGTCTGTTGTGCAGGCTTTATTGTCATAAATGCAATATTGCGCACCTGCTAATGATTGATTAAAGCTTGCATTGCTTGAGCTTTTTTGCAGCTGTATGCCGCTCCAGAAGTTTTTGCTTGCCAAAATCACTGAACCGCAACGACTGCCCCACCAATCAAATTCATACCCGCCTGAATCTGTCTCTGCAATAACAGTGCTTTTTTCCATATTGCTATCATCGGTAATGCCATTACCTGCAAATACACCTGCACCTATATTTGCACCACTCCCATCTGTGCTACTCCAAGTTCTCAAAATGCTGTCTGAATCCACATACGCTTTTTGCAAACCAGCTGTAAAACCTACAGCTTCAGCATAAAAATCATCTGATGTATAGCTGTCATTTTGGTTGGAATAGTACGTTTTATCTTTTTTGTAATACTTAGTATATGTGTCTAGGTCAGCAAATTGCCACAAGGTGTGATAATTAGATTTGAAAGTCTCGTCTGTGCCTGCTTTTTTAACTTCCACCTTACAATGTAGACCAGCATTAATAATAAGGTCGTCAGTTTTATCAACTACAATTCCAGCAGTAGAAATTTGCGAGTACACATTACTGCCAATTTGAACGCTTCTAACTTTTCGCGTATCTGGATTATATGAAACCCAAATTGGCGCATATACTGCGTTATTTATATTAGACCATTTAGAGTTGCTCGCTTGAAATTTATTTACGCCAACACTCAAATATATGTCAACAAAATTGCCTGCTCCGTCCTTTGTGGCGTTAGAAAACTTCAGCTTAAAGGTATCAAAAAAACTAGCATATAAATTGCCTTCTGAATTTGTCGTGCCGCACCTATCAATGCCGTCTTGATAAACAACAGCCTTGTAGCTGCTCAAATCATCTTTTGCATCCACAAAACTGCAGCTACCATAGCAATCATCAACCAGCGAAACATCGTCAATGGTCAAATATTGGAAATTGCCCAAAGCGCTCTTATTGAACCCGTCCCCGCTTGTTATATCTGTTTTGGTGATACTGGTTTTTTGATATGCGGTACTATTTGCAGCGTATGCAGTATTTGCAGCGTATGCGGTGTGTGCGGCGTGCGCTTTGGGGGGCGTTATTGCAAAGGCGCACATGATTGCTAAAGTGCACGCGAAAACGCACACGAAAATGCACGCGGCCGCTAAAATGCGCATCGCTGCTGGGGTGTGTGTTACTGTTGAGGCGGGCGTTAAGGCTGGAATGTGCGCTTTTGCCGAAACGTGCATCGCTAAACTAAAAATTGCGCTTAATGGCGAACACCCTGCGCTGATGGGAGCCACTACACTAGAAGTTGCATTTTTTGGCGAACACCCTGCTTTGATGGTGTGCGCCACTATACCAAAAGTTGCAGTTTTTGGCGAACACCCTGTTATGATACACACTTTCTTTTCCGCCACATCGCTTGGGTTCTTCGATACCCCCGCATTGTCCGTCTCTGTCATTTCTGACCTTCCATTCGTTTTTAGAGCTTCCATACAAAATTCTCCTTCCATAGAGATTTGCAGTAGTTTGCAAATCAAGAACTGAACTAACATGCAGCTCACTTGCCCTAAAACAGCCTGTTCAATGCCTTATAGCAAGTCCTATCTGCCATTGATTTTCAGCATACAGACCGAATCTGAACAAAGTACCGAGTGAATTCCAAGCAAAGTCTATAAAAAGTCTATAACGGTTCTATACGGAATCTATAATCAGCAGGTCAGAGGCTTGCAATTTTTGGGTCATAGAAAAATTCGTTCACAAAAAGAACACATGAAGTGAAGAAACTATGATGACCTTGTGAAAATTCTATGGCGAACACCCCTAAAACCGTGGGACAAACCTTGACGCAACCCCGAACATTGATGCAATCCCAATAACAAGATTGGGGTCAGAATGGCTGGGGTCAGACCTCATTAAAACACTAGGGTTAGACCTGAGCGTTTACAGATGCATCTGTCACGATTGCAGCGGGGTCAGACCTGATTGCAGCAGGGTCAGACTTGATTGCAGCAGGGTCAGACTTGATTGCAGCAGGGTCAGACCTGAATGCTACAAGGCTTTTACCTGTAGAAACACTGGGGTCAGACTTGAATGCTACCAGACGTGCCCGCCATGTAGAAACATTGGGGTCAGACTTGAGTGTTTAGAGAGTGTTTCGAGTGGGGCGTTGCGCAAAATCTAAATGCTATACGGGTGTTCGCCATTACAAAACACTGGGGTCAGACCTGAAAGATATGGAAGATAGAAAGATTTGAGAGATAGGGCGATAGTGTCGATGGAGTGACAGAACACAAAAAATTCACAAAAAGAACTATCTTCATAAAGTATAATTTTAACGTGCAAAGAAGAAAGTTTCGTCTTAAAGTTTGTAGAGTTAATTGCAAGAAACCTAGGAGATTTATATTATGAAAGAAGAAAAGTTGCCTTCTAAAAAGCCGTCTTCCAAAAAGCCACCCTCTAAAAAGTTATCTTCTGAAGCGCTGCTTTCTAAAAAATCGCCTTTTGAGGTAACACCCCCTAAAAAGCCGCCTTCTAAAAAGCCACCCTCTGAAAAGCTATCCCTTGAAAAACCGCCTTTTAAAGTGATACCCTCTAAAAAATCATCTTCTGAAGAACCGTCTTCTGAAATAACACCTTCCGAAAGGC
>CAVEKR010000067.1:0-6953 GCA_963616365.1 Bacteroidaceae bacterium | reverse complement strand
AGCAATAAGCTTGAGCTCATATGGCACATATTTATTTGGACTCTCAACAGATTTTACTGTCCTTACATGTTTTAATGTTGCAATCTACTTAGCTTATATCTTTATGATTGGAAAAGCTGCAAAACGCAAGCTTAATTCCTAACGCTGATAGCGTGCTAATCGAATGATGGCTTAGAAATTTAAAGCATGAGTGCATTTATCAAACAAAAATACAACAATATGAGAGAACTTAAAAAAATAGTGCGAGTTAAGTTTTTTGGTTTGTAGTTGCAAGGCATACCCATAGGACAACTAGTTACTGTTATCTTTTTCTTCCTCGTTGAGTAGTTGCTGAATCATGATGTCAAAGTCTGATTGATATTCTCGTTCTTGGATAACTCGATATTTTTCAAATTCGCTTTCTGCAAAAGCTTTAGCAATAGCATGTGTGACCTTGCCTTTTCCTTGTAAGATATCTTCATCATTAAACTCCAAGAACACATCAAGACGTTTTGCCCAATCCTCCATACTCATTGGAATGTGCTTTTTTGATTGCCTTGTTGCATAATCAAGATACATACTAACAATTTCATTTAGGTTGCGAAGCTCCTCTTCGCTAAGATAATTCTTTGCAATTGAAACATCTTGCTTGACGATGCGACCTTTTGGAGCTGCCGCCCAAGTCGTTAGGCCCATATGACGTTTTCTGTGATCAGCACGATCAACAATGACTTCTGCAGCTGTTTTTCCGTGTACCGCATAATGCATTTTGTTTTGCACTTTTGCAAAGAATTCTTTTGTCTGTTTTGCGTCTATACTGTAGTCATATGCAGTGGCATAGATGTCTGTAACTTTTTGATAGAACAAACGCTCGCTGGCACGGATTTCTTGATATTCTTGTGTAAGGCGGTCAAAGTAATCAGTGCTAAAAACTTGACCATTTTCAAGACGCTTGTGATCTAGGACGTATCCTTGGCGCGAAAAAGCACTTAGCACTTTTGTTGCCCATTGCCTAAACTGTGTTGCTCGCAAAGAATTAATTCTGTAACCAACAGAGATAACAGCGTCTAGATTGTAGTGCCTTGTGCGGTATTTCTTATGGTCAGAGGCAGTTATAAAGAAATTCTTTATAACTGAATCTTCATTAATCTCGCCCTCATTAATAACCGCTTTAATATGTTGTCCAACATTTTGCACGCTGGTATCAAACAGTAAAGCCATTGCCTTTTGGGTTAGCCATACTGTGTCATCTTGAACATAAACTTCTATTCCCTGCGCATCGCCATCTTTTGCAAATATGAGAAAATCTGCAGTAGAATTGCGGATAATTTCGTTACTCATTTCTGGTCTCCTTTAATTTGACAGTGTATCAAATATTGATGCAAGAACGCTTTTGCTCTTTAGAGTTTCTTTCAATATTTATTTGGCGTGCCCCTCAGTGGGTTTGTCGGTTTATTCATTATGGTGAACACCCGTCTTGCTTTTGTTGGCGAACACCCCGTGCGCTTGTTAGTTTATAAGTTGACGTGCCCCCACGGGGGCTTGTCAGTTTATCAAGCTGGAGTGCCCCCGTGGGTGTTAAGTTGTTGCGTTGCCCAAGAAAGCGGGTCTTTTTTGTCTGTGATGACTGCTGAATAGTGCTCGTTTATCCAGGCAAGCAGTGCTTTTGGTGTGGTGTTTACCATTGGAACTTGCGGCGCGGTATTGTGCGTTGAAGTTTGCGGTGCGATGTTAAGTACTGAGGTTTGCGCTGTGATGTTCGTCATTGAATTGTCTTTGCTTGGAACGACGAGCAAGCTTGGACAAGGTAAAAGAGAAAATTGCACGAGTTTCTCAACATTTAAAGAATCAAAATTGATAACCATATCAGGTTTTAAGAGGGCAAAGTTGCGCCTATTGGCATTTTTGAAAGCGTCGCTGCATTCATTTGTTATCTCATTTAGATAGTTTTTGGCGCCGCGACGTTGGGGCTGTGCCAGCGCTTTTTCGTGTTTTTTTTGCGCCTGCTTGGCTATGCGCGCCTCATGCGGGGTATATATATACGTTCCTGCCAAGGGGAAGTATTTTAGCTGCTCTGGCAAGTTGAGCAAAACCTCGTCAACTATATCTGTATTTGAAGAAGGAATTTGAAAGGTCAGATAAATTGCTACTTGTTTAAAATTAGCAATCATCAATTTTTCTAGGATGGTTTGTTTGTAGACCTCATTTGTAAAGAAGTGTTCGCCTACATGTACGAGCAGTTTTATGCGCCTGCCGCTTGAGCGGTCTGTGCTGTTTGGGTAACCTAGGCGGCTTGGATGGTTTGGGTCGCCCATGCGCTCAGAATCCATGTGCTCAGAACCCATGCGCCCAGAGTACGCGCAGCTTAAGCCACTCGGGTGTTCGCCATCATGCTTGCCTTGTAACTCAATAAGGTGTTCGCCATCCGAATAATTCTCCTCCAAAATACGCCTGCTTGGCTCGGACAGAAAAACGCGCGCGCACAGATCTGCGGGAGCATGCGAGTTTTCCCAAGAGCAGAATTTCTCAAAAAACGCCATGTCAGCAACGCTGTGCTCTTCTCGAATAATGTCAAGTGTCTGTTCTGCAGTTTTTGCTTGCATAAATGGCAGCTCGTCTATAGAGATGCAAAAACCGCGGCTGTTCAGGTAGTTTTCTTTGTCAAAGGTATAGAGCACCACGGGTTTTTGCGTGATGGAAAAATCAAAGAAAACGCTGGAATAATCCGTGATGAGCGCATCGCAGATGTTCAAAAAGTCGTAAGTTTCATACTCTGAGAGGGTGGGCTGCACATGCTTGAAGCTGGAAAAATCAATGGAATCAGCGCAAAGCGGGTGAAGTTTTGCAAACAAAATTTCGTCGTCTTCTAAAAGTTCGTCAAAATTTTTGAGTATCTCTTGAAAGCTCGTAGGAGTGTTTTGCGCAGCTGGCAAAACTCGATATGTTGGCAGGTAGGCATAGAGGCGCTTGTTGTCAAGCCCAAGGCGGCTGCGCAGCACTTTTCTGCGCTTCTTGTTGAAAAATATCGAGTTTCGCGGATAGCCCGTAAAAAGCAAAGTTCCGCTAAAAAGCTCATCAATCATATAGTCTTGTAGCAGGTGTTTTGCGGTGTGATAGTTGGGAAAGCTCAAATAATCTGCTGCTAGAAGGTGTTTTTGGGGGAGATTGATTGTGTAAATCTCGTCATTCATTTGGCGACCCATGCATTTGAGCGGCGTGCCATGCCAGGTGTTCCACACAATCTGACCTGCTTGTTTTGTCCAATTTGCGCTAAAGCAGACATCGGTCACTAAGAATTTTGCGCGAGCCAAAAGTTCAAAATAGCGCTTTGAATTCATGAGAACAGGTTTTATGCGACCAAGACCGTTGTCTTGCAAAAAGCGCTTTGTAGCAGCGTAAGTGTTGCGCCCAGCGCTTAGCCAAATGCGAAAGTTTTTATAAGCATCGTTTTCTACAAGCTCTTTGGCGATGTAGAACATATTGCCCATAAAGGCGCGCCCGCAACGAGAGTCAATCAAAATAAGGCGTTCGTCAAGCTTTTGCGTTTCAAGCATGTGGCGATAATTTGTTATGACTTCGCGCGTTCGCGCTGCTTGTTGTCTTAGTGTGCCCACTTTTTCTCCTTTTGCTTGGGGGGTCGGCTTTTATGTGTTGCGTTTTGTTTGGGGCTTGGGGGCGTTTTTACTTACTCACTCTGGTCGTATTACCTAGCCTGCCCCTCTTTTTTGAGCGCGTCTTTAATCTGCGAACTAGAAATTCCATCTGTGCGCTCTAGATAAACGACATCGCAAAGCTCGCGTAAGTATTCAAAACGCTCGGAATTTTTCCAATCAGAGCCCATCACCACAGTGTCAATTTTGTATTTGCGCACGTCATCTGCCTTTTGCTCCCAATCATTTTCAGGAATAACTTCGTCAACACACCTGAGCGCTTCAAGCATTTCTTTTCGCATCTCATAAGAATAAAAGCTAGTTTTGCCCTTAGAAGCATTAAATTCATCGCTCGAAAGCGCCACAATCAAATAATCCCCAAGCGCCGCAGCACGCTTGAGCAGCCGAATGTGCCCATAATGCAAAAGGTCAAAAGTGCCATAGGTCAAAATGCGCTTTTTGTGCGGTTGTCCTTTTTTGGGCCTTCCAAGCGCCTCAGGTTCTAAGGGCTGTTCAAGCGCTCCAAGCTCTATGGGCAGCTTAGGCGTCTCAGATGCACTAGGCTCTATAGGTAGCTCAGGCGCCCCAGGCTCTATAGGTAGCTCAGGCGCCCCAGGCTCTATTGGCTGTTCAGACGTCCTAGGCGTCTTGAAACTTTTGGGCATTTGCTCGCTCCTTATCTGTATTTTATCTAGAAACTTTAATTTATCTTCTCATATAATACTAGAATATCTAAGAGATTTCATGGCGAACACCACAGTGCAAGCAAAATATCCTTGCGCTGCATGTTGTGTTTTATGGTGTACCCCCATGCTGAGGATAAAATTTCTTTGCGCCTGCGCGCTATGTTTGCGGCGGGTTTGTAATGGGTGCTGCATCATTGAAAGCGCCATGCTTGCAGTGGTGTTGAGCTTGTAGCAAGCGTCATATTTACAGCAAATTTATAGCAGGCGTTGCATTATCGAAAGGGTTTTAGCAGATGAACATTACTGTTGTAGGGACTGGTTATGTAGGCCTTTCTATTGCCTGCTTGCTGGCACAGCATAATCATGTGCATGCCCTAGATGTGGTGCAAGAAAAAGTCGATCTTATTTGCGCTGGTAAAAGCCCTATTAAAGATAAAGAGATTGAAGAGTTCTTGGCAAGTGGCACGCTTGATTTAACAGCGAGCCTTAATGTTCAAAATGGCGCTAATAAAGCGGGCACGACTCTAGAAGCGACCTTAAAAGAGGGCTCGGGGGCGACTCTAGAAGCGACCTCAGAGCTAGCTCCAAAATCAGCATATACGCAGGTAGACTATATTGTTATTGCAACTCCTACTAATTATGACAGCGATAAAGATTCCTTTGACACTTCAAGCATAGAATCTGTGCTCGATGAGATTCAAGAGCAGCTGGCTGCCGCCAATGCCAACGCTGCCGCTCAGCCAAGTGCTACCAACGTCAGCGCCACAGCTGCCGCTCAACCAAGCACCTCCGCTGCCACTAACAGCACAAACGCCGCTATAGCTGCTGCTAGCAACACAAACGCCGCAGCACAACCCCAACACACCCCCTACATCGTCATAAAATCGACAGTTCCCGTTGGCTATACGCAAAAAATCGCCGAACAATACCCAACACTAAACATCATTTTCTCACCAGAGTTCTTGCGAGAAGGACACGCGCTCTATGACAATTTGCACCCAAGCAGGATAGTGCTCGGCATTCCATTTCACGCTCAGCACCTCATGCAGCCAGCCAAAACTTTTGCCGAACTTCTAGCGCAAGCGGCTCATGACAAAACAGAAGAGATTCCAATCCTGCTCGTGGGTTCAACCGAGGCAGAGGCCATCAAACTGTTCTCCAATACCTACCTAGCCATGAGGATTGCTTATTTCAACGAGCTTGACACCTATGCTGAACAGCACAAACTCAACTCGGCAGAAATCATAAAAGGCATGGGCTACGACAAGCGCATCGGCGCCCACTACAACAACCCTTCTTTTGGCTACGGCGGCTACTGCCTGCCCAAAGACTCCAAGCAGCTTCTGGCAAACTTCGCCAACGTCCCTCAGCAGATAATGGGCGCGGTGGTCGAGGCAAATCGTACGCGCAAGGACTATATCGCGGCGCGCGCCATCGAGCTTGCCAAGCAAAACAAGAACGCAGCTAATAATAATGGCGAACACCACACTACGGAAAAAGCCGCTGGTCAAGATGGCGAACATTTTGTTTCAGAGCAGCTCAATAATGGCGAACACCACGGGGCTTCTGCGCTCAATAATGGCGAACACCAGCCTATAATTGGAATATATCGCTTGACCATGAAAAAGGACAGTGATAATTTTAGACACTCATCAGTACTTGGAGTTATGCGTCGCCTTGAAGAAAGCGGCATGGAAGTTTTGGTTTATGAGCCAACATATGATGAGCCAAAAATTTATGGTGATGAAGTAACTCATGATTTGGCAAGTTTTAAAGAGCGCTGCGATGTTATATTGGCAAATCGCATGAGTGCTGAGCTTGAAGATGTAAAGGACAAAGTCTATACTCGCGATTTATTTCAGCGCGACTAAGTGACTGTGGTGTTCGCCATTATTATTAAGCTGCAGTTAAGCATCCGTGGGGGCACGCCATCCTTATTTTTTAAATTGCTTGATTTTGCGCTTTGCTTTACGTAATGCTCTATATGCTAGGTTTGGCTTAAAACGCCCAGTTAGAGACTGGTCAAATTGCTCTTTTGTTACAAAGTCGCTTTCAATTAAAACATCTGCGTGAGCAGCCTGTCTTACCTTTTCAATCAGCTCGTGCGCCTGCGTGTCGTTTTGGGCAAATATCTCTTTTTGCCCATACTTGTAATTTTCGTAAATGCGTGCCATGGTCAATGCATGTAGTCGCTCAAGCGAGTTTTTATAAGATAACTGCAGCATATCTGTGCAGCCCTCTAAAAACGCATAGGTTTTTTCTGGCGTCCACACAATGTGTTTTTTTTGTACATGGTATAAGTAGCTGGGCTCTTGCAGTGCATAAAAACGCTTTGCGGCAATCATGGCGCGCGCAAAAAATGGAGGATCTTGAAACCTTTTGTAGCTAGGAAAGCGCAAGTTATGCTTGTCAAGAAATGCCTTTTTGTACAAAAAGCGGTGGTAACCATAGTCAAATTGATAATCTGAATAAGAGATAATGCCGTCTTTTTCAAAGACGTATCCCCAAAGGGACGCAGGATACGGTGGCATGTGCGGCTTTTTGGGGTCATCTAAAAAGGAAGAAAAACTGCCACCGCAAATTTCTATGCCTTCTGAAGTTGCAGCAGAATAAAGGTGTTCTAAGGTATGTGCGCCTG
>CAVEKR010000066.1:0-7018 GCA_963616365.1 Bacteroidaceae bacterium | reverse complement strand
CTTTGGAAGAAAACAAAGAGATTGTTTCTGCTTTTTGTAGCACTGAGTTTGCGGGTGGTCGTCATGAGCGCCGCGTAGAAAAGATTGATGCGCTGCTTTCGTGAGGCAAAGCCAGTGCGTTGCTTTGTGGGGCAAAAGCGGTCTCACGGTTGCGTAAAAAAATTAACGCGCTGCTTTTGTGAGGCATAAAACGCCCCTTTATGTGCCTTTGCTTTGCTCTTCTGTGAAGTTTAAATGCCCCTTTATGCGCCTCTGCTTTATTCTTTTGTGCCTATAGTCTTTCATAATTTCTGCATACTGGATTAAGAAAAGCCCATATCATACGTGTACAAAACATGAATTTTGCCTTTCATTTATGGAAAGAAAATGCAATGCGTAAAACTCGTAGTTTGCAAGGTGCATAACTGCTAGCATACATATTTGTTTGTAGCACTCAAGCTTTTGCTACCTTAAAACTTTGAAGGGCGCATTAAAGGTGCGTCTTTGAGCGTTTTAGATGCGTGATGTTTTGAACGTTTGGTATCTTTAAGCTGCGTGTTATGCGAGTTAATTTGTGTTAGGGAGTAGTTTTGGTAGTTGTTGCAGGCATCATTGGTCTAGTTCTTGGTGCTTTGTCTTGTCTGCCTTTTGGTGCAGGTATGCGGCGTGTTCGCAAGGCAACTGTTTCAAACGATTCTGTAGGGCAAATAAACTATGCAGGCATTTTGCTGGCAAGTTTTGGGCTTTCTGCTCTTATCTTGTTTGGTTCTATGCTCATTTGCGCTTTTCTTTGCAAAGATGTGCTTGTGCCGTATGCAATAGGAGAGGTCATCGCGCTGCTTATTGGCGTTGTGGTTCTTGTTGTATATAGGACGCGCGCAAACAAGTAAGCCTTAAAGCAAAGGCAGCCTGCAAAAACGCAAGTGCAAACATAAAGGTTAAACATTGGATTTGTTAAATTTTAGACTAAAGAAAGTAAAGGGGTAATTCAAGTGGCAAGTGGTAATCCTCTTGAGACGCTCGCAGAAAAAGTTCCCGAGCTTCAACATTCATTTGATCCGCAATACCTATTCCAGCCCATTGTTACGGGTGCTCAAACGCTGTTTGGATGCGACAGCGCGGGATTTACTCAATACATGTTTTGGATGTGTGTATGCGTGGTAATTACTGCGGTTTGCGTTTGCTTGGGTGCTCGTCGCATTACTATTATCCCAACAGATCGCTTTGCTAATATGATTGAATACGGCTACGACAGTGTTCGCCGTAATATGGGAGAAGGCGCTATTGGCAAAGGTTATGAGCCACATATTCCTTTGTTGGCAACAATGTTTTTCTTCATTTTGGTTTCTAACTTTATCGGTTTAATTCCTGGTTTCAAAACTCCAACAGGTACTATTTCTGTAACATGGGCGCTTGCTACTGTGACCTTTGTTTACTTTAACTATGTAGGCATTAAGGCACGCGGTGGTTTGGGTTATATCAAATCCATTGCTCCATCTGGACTTCCTGCTGTTATGGTGCCTATTATTTGGTTCTTTGAGCTAATCTCGCTTATTTTGCGCTGGCTTACTTTGGCAGTCCGACTTTATGGCAACATGTTTGCAGGCCATATGGTCATTGGCATTTTTGCCCTTGCTACCAGCGTCTTTTTGCAAGCAATGATAGCTTCAGGGAATGTTTTATTAGGTCTTCCACCTATTGGTTGGATGCTTTTGTTAATTCTCATGTATGCTCTTGAATGCTTGGTTGCATTTTTGCAGGCATACGTGTTTACGATATTGTCGGCAGTCTATATAGGACTTGCAACTTCGGAGCATTAAAGGCTCTTTGTTGGAGCTTGGCTGGGCGCTTCTAATGTGGAGCGCGGCTGGGTTCTTTATGGGGCTTGCGTTCTTGATTAAGGTGGCGAACACCTTAGTCGGAAGCGGGGTTCTTATGACGGGGCGGTGGCTTTTGGCTAAGGTGGTCGTGCCCCCTTGGTCGTGCAAACGCTCCCGCTTAGAGCGAGACGCTCCTATTATGGGGCGACTAAAGGCTCTTAATTTTGGTTACATGCCGTATTGTTTTTTCCTCTCTGCAATATGGCTTGTATATAAAGTATTGGTTGGTGCTTTATTTGCTGCGCAAAAGTTTGCGCAAAAGTTTGCGCAAAAGGTTTTTGGCGCGCGACGTTTAACTGGTGTGTTCGCCCATTTAATTGGCATGCTCGCCCGTTTGACTAGACGTTTAACTGGTGTGTTCGCCCGTTTGACTGGCGTGTTCGCCATTAGCGCTTTGCGCTTGAACTTTTAGCAAATAGGTGCCCTGAAAGTCTTAAGTTAGAAGTATTTAAGACTAGAAAGAGGAGGAAAAGCTGTGGAAGCGACACTTATTATCTCTGCACTTAAAGTTGTTGGCTATGGTCTTGGCGCTATTGGCCCTGGCATCGGCATTGGTATTGCTTGCTATGGTTGCTGCGTCGGTTCTGCTCGTCAACCTGAGTTAGCTGGTCGTCTGTTCACCAACTTTATCATTGGTGCAGCTCTAGCAGAAGCACTTGCCTTGATTGGCTTTGTGTTAACCTTCATCCTTTAATTTAAGGCAAATGTCATTTTAAACCAAGTAGGTTTTGGATTATTTAGTCTTGTAAAGGAGGTAGATAGAAGTGAAAATTCGTGCGACAAAGCTCTTAATTTCATCTGGCGCATGCGTTGCGTCTGCTCTAGGATGCACCGCAGTTGCTTTGGGTGTTCCAGCATTTGCTTTTGCTGAAGGCACAGAAGTTGCTGCTCATGACTATTCTGGCATCAACGCAATTTTGCCACAGATGGATGAGTTCATTCCTATGCTTGTTGCTTTTCTCATTTTGCTTGCTGTGCTTGCTAAATTTGGCTGGCCAGCCTTTGAAAACATCTTGAAAAAGCGCGAGCAAGTCGTGCGTGAAGCACTTGAAAAGTCTGAAGAGGCGCGCATTGAAAGTGCACGTGTCTTACAGGAATACCGCGATCAACTTGCTAGTGCACGTCAAGAGGCTTCAACTATCGTCTCTGAAGCAAAACAAGCTGGAGAAGCGCTGCGCGCTGAAACAATCCAAAAAGCTCAAGCCGATGCTGACTTAATTGTTGCTAAGGCTCGTGAGCAAATTGAATCCGAGCGTAAAGCTGCTGTTTCTGGTTTACAAGCTTCTGTAGCAGACTTAACTGTTGCTGCTTGCGAGCGTGTGATTGGCGATAATTTTTCTGATGCCGATCATCGCAAATTGATTGAGCGCAGCATTGAACAGGTAGGTAAGCTCGATGCCTAGAAATCGTATGCTTGAAAAGAGCACTGTCGAGACTTACGCTTCTGTTTTGTTTGAGGCAGCTAAAGCTAAGGGTAACGTCTACAAAGTTGCAGCTCAACTCCAAGAGGTGCAAACTGTTGTTGTCGAACACCCCAATTTGCACGCTGCGCTTGTAGATGAAACCCTAGAGGTCAGTGCACGCAAAACCATTTTGGCTGAAATTTTTAAGGATCTAGATGAGGATCTTTTAGAAGTTTTGGCTGTTATGTCAGATAGACATGACATGGACTTGCTGCTTCGAGTGCTCCATCAATTTGTAGCACAAACAGAAGAAGCTTTAGGCGTTGTAATTATTGATGTTACAACAGTCGTTGAACTTGACGATAGTTTACGTCAAAGCATTAAAGATAAATTTGCTGGACAGTTTGAGGGCAAAGAGATCGTTTTGCGCGAACACATTGACCCCTCCATTCTGGGCGGCATTGTTTTAGATGCACACGGTAAGCGTATTGATGCAAGCATTGCTACGCAGCTAGATAAAACCCGTGTTGCTCTCTCGTCCGTAATGACTGGAGGTGAAAGGTAATATGGCGGAAATCACCGCTAGCGCTATTGATGAGGTTTTGCGCAAACAACTTGAAAACCTCAATACAAATGTTGAATCGCGTGAAGTTGGTAGCGTCATTCAAATTGGTGACGGTATTGCTCGTGTTGATGGGCTTAAAGGCGCAATGGCAGGCGAGTTGCTAGAGTTTGTCTCTTCAGATGGAAAGACAGTCTATGGCTTGGCTCAAAACCTTGAAGAAGATGAAGTCGGCGCTGTTTTGCTAGGCGATGTTACTTCTATCAAAGAAAACGACGAGGTTCACACAACAGGTCGTGTTGTTGAGGTTCCTTGCGGCAAGGCTTTTCTTGGTCGCGTTGTTGACCCTCTAGGAAACCCTCTAGATGGCAAAGGTCCAATTGAGGCAGAAGGTTATAGACCTGTCGAACACCGTGCTCCTGGCGTTATTGAGCGTCAGCCGGTACATGAACCAGTTCAAACTGGTCTTATTGCAATCGATGCCATGATTCCTATTGGTCGTGGTCAGCGTGAGCTTATCATTGGCGACAGACAAACAGGTAAAACTGCCATTGGTGTTGATACTATCATCAACCAAAAAGGCAAAGACATGATCTGTGTTTATGTTGCCATTGGTCAAAAGGCCTCTACGGTTGCAACTGTTGTTGAAGCATTAGAGAGCCATGGTGCACTTGATTACACCATTGTTGTTTCAGCTCCTGCTTCTACTTCTGCTCCTTTGCAATACATTGCTCCTATGGCAGGTGCTGCAATGGGAGAATTCTTTATGTATAACGGAGAAGACGGCAAGCCTGCTTCTGCAACTAATCCTGGACGTCATGTTTTATGTGTCTATGATGACTTGTCAAAGCAAGCTGTTGCTTATCGCCAGATGTCTTTGACATTGCGTCGTCCACCAGGACGCGAGGCTTATCCAGGCGATGTTTTCTATTTGCATTCTCGTTTGCTAGAGCGCGCTATCAAGCTTTCAGATAAAAACGGTGCAGGCTCTTTGACTGCCCTTCCAATTATCGAAACTCAAGGTGGCGATGTTTCAGCATATATTCCAACCAATGTAATTTCTATTACAGATGGTCAGATATTCTTGCAATCAGACCTTTTCTTGCAAGGTCAGCGCCCTGCTGTTAATGTAGGTATTTCTGTATCTCGTGTAGGTGGCGATGCTCAAGTAAAGGCTATGAAGCAAGTAGCTGGTACACTTCGTCTTGATTTGGCATCTTATCGCGAGCTGCAAGCGTTTTCACAATTTGGAAGCGATCTTGACCAAGCAACACAAGATCAGCTAAACCGTGGTGCTAGAATGACAGAGCTTTTAAAGCAAGGTCGTTATGCTTCTATGGATGTAGAAGACCAAGTTGCTGCAATTTTTTCAGGTGACCAAGGTTGCTTAGATGATCTTCCAATTGGAGATGTATTGCGTTTTCGCGATGGTCTAGTGGAGTATATGCACACTGTTAGAAGCGATCTAAAAAAGCGCATTGCAGATGCTGGTAAACTTGATGATGCAATCAAGAAAGACTTAGAAGAGGCAATTAATGCTTATAAGTCTTCTTTTGTGGTAAGTGATGAAAAGTAGAGGTTTAAGGTATGCCTAATTTGCGTGATATAAAGCGCCGTATTAGCTCGGTTCAAAGCACCAAGCAGATTACGCGCACTATGGAAATGGTAGCAACGGCTAAAATTCGCCACGCTACAGAGCGCATTTTAGCTGCTCAACCATATTCATCAGCTATGCAAGAAACGCTTGCTAATGTTGCAACACAAACTGGAAATGCAGATCATCCTTTATTGCAAACGCATGAAAAGAAAAAGATTACCATTGCAGTAGTTGTTGTTTCTGATCGTGGTCTTGCTGGTGGCTTTAACAGCAATGTTTTAAGGTGTGCAGACCACTATGTGCTAGATAATAAAGATGCAGGTATTGACACTAAAGTTATTGTGTGTGGTAAAAAGGGCACAAGCTATTTTCGCTACCGCAATATAGAGCCAGTGCTATCTTTTCTTGATTTATCTGCAGATCCAACCATTAGCGAAGCTCGCGAGATTGCATATTACGTAAGCAGCGCTTATAAAGACTTGAAGGCAGATGAGGTGCGTGTTTTTTATAACCATGCCAGAAACGCTGCAGACCAAGATCTTTGCAACGAGATCATTTTGCCAATTCAAACTGATAGCATTGGCAAAAGTAAAAGGCAGGCCGATGAAGAAGAAGGCATAAGTGCAAGTAGTGATTTTGAGCCATCTGCAGAAGATGTGTTAAACCAGCTACTTCCTGCCTATGTAGAGACCATGGTCTATCATGCTTTGATTGACTCTGCTGCAGCTGAGCAAGGCGCAAGACGCAAAGCTATGAAGTCTGCAACAGATAATGCTGAAGAAATGGAATCAAGTCTTAATAGAATATATAACCGTGTTCGCCAAGGAGCTATTACTACAGAAATCACAGAGATTGTTGGTGGTGCAGCGGCCTTGGAGGACGAATAAAAATAGAATGCACAAGCGTGTTCGCCAAGAAGCTATTGCCGCAAAAACCATAGAGTTTATTGGTGGTGTGGCTGCCTTGGAGGACGAATAAATATACTAATAGCAACGATAAGAAAGGGAAGCAAGAATGGCAAACGTTGGACGCATCGTTCGTATTGTGGGTGCTGTCGTAGACTGCGAGTTTGCGGCTGACTCTATTCCTGCGATTTATAATGCGCTTACGGTAGATGCAAAAACTCCTGTCGGTGAAATTCACACCGTGCTGGAAGTTCAAATGCACTTGCCAGGCGAGATGGTTCGCTGCGTTGCAATGAGCAGCACAGATGGTCTACAGCGTGGAAACGAGGTAGTCGATACTGGAGCTCCTTTGCAAATGCCAGTAGGCGAGCAAACTCTTGGGCGCATTTGGAATGTGTTGGGTGAAGCAATTGATGGTAAAGAAGCACCAGATGTTAAGGAAACTTATCCAATTCACCGCCCAGCTCCTGATTTTGATAATATCACCACTACAACAGAGGTGTTTGAAACAGGCATTAAAGTTATTGACCTACTAGAGCCATACATCCGCGGTGGTAAGACTGGTTTGTTTGGTGGTGCTGGTGTAGGCAAGACAGTTCTTATTCAAGAGCTCATCAATAACTTGGCTCAAGAGCACAACGGTACTTCTGTATTTACTGGTGTAGGTGAGCGTACTCGTGAGGGTACAGACC
>CAVEKR010000065.1:0-7024 GCA_963616365.1 Bacteroidaceae bacterium | reverse complement strand
CCGCCTTTGGAATAAAAGCCGTGTTCGTAAAAGAACTTAATTACCTCTCTTCTTTTAGTCATAACTTCCTTTCGTTTGCCAACAAGAAAAATATAAACTATCTTTAAGAATTAGTCAAGAGAAATTATGAAATTTGGGTGGTTGATTGGATTGATTGTTCGCCAACTCTCGGAAAAATTTTTCGCCAATTCTCGGAAAAATTTAGGTTTTGATGGAACTCATGCTCTCCATTCTGCTCTGTTAATAAGGCGTGAAAAAGATTAGTGTCTTTCATGTTTACTTGTGCACATTCAACTAAGTTTTTGAAAAATTTTAAGTTTTCAGTTTAAGTTGTTGGTTTACCTTATAAAAATTCTGAAATTTTAAGCGTTCTTTTTTCAGTATGCTTTCAAATGTACAAAGTGGTGGTAGTATGTTTGACAAAGCGCGCAAAATAAGGTGGCGAACACCCCAGTGCAAAGCGTGCAAGGTATGCGTGGATATGCAGAGTATGGCGAACGCCCCTGTGTAAAGGGCACGCGGATACATGAGGCGAACACCTCAGTGCAAAGCGCGCGACAAATAAAAAACTAACAAGCAAAGGAGCTAAAAGTGCAACAAAAAGCACAACAACAGCAAGAGTCTCTCGAAATGGACGAGACGCTTGAAAAGATACTTTTTTACTGCCTTGATGAGGCAAAACAAAAGCTCGAGCAAGACAACGAATGTGCTCCGTTTACCCTAGTGGTTAATGGAGATCAAATGCTTATAGAAAACTATCCTGACGAGGACGTTCAAACATGCAGGGCAAATGCCGAGGCAAATATTAGAACAGCTTCAAGTTTTGGCTCTCACTACGCTTTTTGCTATGATGGGTTTTTGGAAACCAACCAAGGAGCACTCGATGCCATCATTGTTGAGTGCGCCCAGCGCGACATGGAAAAAGCTTACGTCATCGGGCTTTTGTATGAGCAAAAAGAAAACAAGCGCATATATAAAGACCAGGCAGCTTTTATTGACTACGCTCCCATGCTTTTTGATGCTGCAGCTGTTGCTTATGCAGAAGGCAAAGAAGAAGGTCAGCCAGAAGATGAGCTGGTCGCCGCAGCAAAAGAGGCTGCTAAAAAGCGCCAAGAAAAAGAAGCCGCAGAACAAAAAGAGCAAACAGAACAAGAGGAACAGACAGAGTAGTAAGCGCTCACCTACAGCAAGCAGTAACAAGCAGCAAGCACTCACAGCAAACAGTAACGAACACAGCAAATAAGGTGTTCGCCAACACGAACAACAAGAAGGAGAAATTTAATGCCAGAGCAGAGTTATCTTAAACGAGCATGGACAGACCTAACTTCAAAAAAAGGCTGGTACAAGCCAATACTCATTTTAGGATTGGTTATGTGCATACCAATTATCGGTTCAATTACCACCCAAGGATACCTGCTCGATTGGGCAAAAGAGGCAGCTTGGGGTCTAAACCGCAGCCTCACCCGCAAAGCAGGTTCTATCGGCAGGCGTATTCGCTATGGCCTTATTGCTGTTGTTATCTACATAGTTTGGCTTCTACCTGTTATGATTGTGGTCGCGCTGCTTGCGCTTATCCCGCAAATTGGCTTTTTAATCAGGATAATTGGCGGCATTTTGGAGGTCGTGGTTTGCTCCATTGCAAGCGTTGCTGTGCTGCGCGGGCTCGTGTATGAGCGCATAGAGCCAGGCTTGCAAATTGGTCGCATTCTAAAAATGGTGGCTCACGACACAAAAAATCTCATTGCGCCAACAATTGCCGCGGCGATTGCCTTTGCCGTGGTTTTCCTGTTCAACAGTGTAACAGATGTCATTTCTTTGTCGCTGATTAGCATGTTTGACGGTCGCAGTTATTTGGTCGGAGACACTGGTCTGTTTATGAGCACGCTGATGTTTTTCATGTTTTTGGGGCTTTTTGCTTACGTTATCAGCATGATTTTGGTTACCTTTTTGGACGCCCTTGCCATGCGAATGCTTGGATATTGGCTCGTCCAGTTTGAGCCAAGCAAGTGGGGCACGCCAAAAGACAGCATGCCTTTTGAAAACGAATTTGCCGAGGCAGCCACCAATGCAACGCCAGTAAGTCCGCAAGTTACGTCTGAGCAGGCACAGGTTAATAATGACGAACACCCCGCTGCAAATGCGGACGCAAATAATGGCGAACACCTTGCTGCAAATGTGGCTGAAAATAACGACGAACACTCTCAGAGCGCTGAAAACGTGAGCGCAAATAATAGTGCACCTTCTCAGAGCAGCGAAAACCCACAGGGGTGTTCGTCAGAAAAAGAAGCTCCTGCACAACCAGCAGTGTCCGCGTCAGCGTCAGCGGCTTCTGCACAACCTGCAGAACCTGCGCAACCATCAGCGCCTACAAGTTCAGCGCCAGCACAGCCAGCAGCGTCTGCACGGCCGGCAGCGCCCGCAAGCCCAACAGAGCCATCAGCGCCTGCACCAGCACAAACAGAGCCAGCAGAGCCCAAAACCAAACCTGAATAATAATGACAGATTTTCCGACAGTAACAGTTGTCGGCGCTGGTCTAGCTGGTAGCGAGGCTGCTTTGCAACTTGCACGCCGCAATGTGCCAGTGCGTTTGGTTGAGATGCGCCCGCTGCAAAACACCGCTGTTCACAAGACCCAAAATGCCGCAGAACTTGTTTGCTCTAACTCTTTTAAGAGCGATGATGAGGACACGGCAGCAGGTTCTCTAAAGCGCGAGCTTGAGGCGATGGGCTCTTTTTTGCTGCAAATTGCTAGAAATACGGCAGTTCCTGCAGGTGGAGCTTTGGCAGTTGATAGAGAGCAGTTTAGTAGTGCTGTAACGCAAAAAATTGAGAGCGAGCCGCTCATTACTTTTGAGCGCAAAGAGCTAACAGAGCTCCCTAAAGCTCCAGCTATAATTGCAACAGGACCTTTAACTAGCGATTTGTTGGCAGGTGCGCTTGAGGCAGAGCTGGGAGAAAAAAACCTTGCTTTCTACGATGCGGCAGCGCCAATAATTGAAGCTGATTCGATTGATTACTCCATAGTCTTTGAGCAGTCCAGATACGATAAGGGCAGCTCAAGTGATTATCTAAATGCCCCTTTTGGCAGAGATGAATACGAGCATTTTATTGACGAGCTTCTAAAGGCCGAGCGTGTTATAAGCAAGGACTTTGAGCAAAAGGAACTTTTTGCAGCTTGTCAGCCCGTAGAAGAAGTTGCGCGCTCTGGCATGGATGCCTTACGCTTTGGAGCGCTAAAGCCTGTTGGGCTGACAGATCCGCGCACGCAAAAGCGTCCTTGGGCTGTGGTGCAACTGCGAGCAGAAAATAAAGAACGCAGTGCCTATAACCTTGTCGGTTTTCAAACTAACTTGCGCTTTGGAGAGCAGGAGCGCATTTTTAGGATGATTCCAGGACTGCAAAATGCGGAATTTTCGCGTTTTGGCGTTATGCACAGGAACACTTTTGTGGACACTCCTCATGCTTTGAACAAAGACCTTTCGTTGCCCAAAAACCCAAGCATACATCTAGCTGGGCAAATCACTGGCACAGAAGGGTATATGGAAGCAGTGTGTTCGGGATTATTTGTGAGCCTGATAGTTTATGCCAAGCTTGCGGGACTGCCTGCGCCAGCGTTGCCAAAAGAGACACTTTTTGGTTCGCTTTATGATTATGCAACAAATCCTGAGACAAAAAACTACCAGCCCATGCATGTCAACTATGGAATTATTCCTGCTATAGAGCCTAAAATTCGCAATAAAAAAGAGCGCAAAGCAGCTTATGCAAGCAGGAGTCGCAAAAGCATTGCCGACTTTGTTTGTCAGCGCAAAGACCTATTTGAAGAAAGTTTTGTGCGCTAAATGAACGAGAATAATTTACAAGCAAAAGCTTCTCCCTTTATCTCATATTTTGATAATGACGATTTTGACGAACAGGCTGTTGAGTATGCCTGTCTTTTTTTGCAACACTTAGAGGTGGAGCGCAATTTATCGGCGCATACCTTGCGAGCCTACGCAATAGATTTACGCAATTATCTTGACTTTGCAACGCGTAGCAAATATGACCCGCTGCATTTAACACATCAGCAGTTTAGGCGTTATTTGGCAGAGCTTGATAGGGCAGGTTATAGCCATAAAACAACAGCTAGACACCTCTCATGTGTTCGCAGTTATTTTGCTTACATGAACATGCGAGGCTTCATTGATGTCAACCCAGCGCAAGTAGCAGCGACTCCAAAAATCGGAAAAGATATGCCGCGCATTGTTGCTGGTACAGACCTTGAAAAGTTGTTGTCTGTTTCAGATACAAGCACGCCAGAGGGTATGCGCAATCAGGCGTTTTTAGAGTTGCTTTATGCAAGTGGCGCACGCATTGCAGAAATTTCTCAGCTAAAGGTTCAAGATGTAAACTTCAGCACAAAAACGGCTCGCCTTTTTGGCAAGGGCAGCAAAGAGCGGGTTGTTCCCCTTTATGATTTAGCACTCAAAACTTTAAGCCGCTATATAAACACAGCGCGCCCCCAACTGCTCAAAAAGGGTCAAAGAGAAGAGCTTTTTGTTTCTGTTAGGGGTAATCCAATGAGTACGGATGCTCTGCGAAGGGTTTTCAAAACGGCAGCTGCTCAAGCTGGACTTGATGCTTCTTTGCACCCGCACGATATCCGCCACGCTTTTGCAACGGACTTGGTTGAAAACGGAGCAGATTTGCGCAGCGTACAAGAGCTGCTCGGTCATGCAAGCCTATCTACCACACAAATCTATGCTAATCTATCGCTTAACCATATGAAAGAAGTCTACAAGCGCACGCATCCCCGCGCCTAAAACCTTCCGACTGGAAACTCCGAATCTTTCCGATTGAATTTGCCGAATCTTTCCGACTGAAAACTCTGAATCTTTCCGACTGAAAACTCCGAATCTTTCCGATTGAATTTGCCGAATCTTTCCGACTGAAAACTCCGAATCTTTCCGATTACGTTATATTTATGCAGGTCAGGACACCTTTCTAAAAGAGTAAAATTTTTGTCTCAAATGAGTATGAAAATGAAGATAATAACGCCCATAAAACATGGCAATATAGCGGCAAATATGACAACCAGTTAGCGATACTAGGTCAATGACATTTGACTAACAAAACTTAACCAACAGCACTCAGTTAACGATACTCGGTCGACGGCAGCCAAGCCATAGCCCAACTAATTGCTATTTTTGTAGTATTCGCAAAAGAATGGGTGCAATAGTGCTACTTTTGTGGGATACTTAGTCTTTCGTATATCAAAGGAGCCATATTTTACAAATGGGTTCGCGTTTAGAGTTTGGCGTATATAGTGCGTATATAGTTTGGCGCTTGGTGCTTTACGTTTAATACTTTGTGTTTGATGCGTTTTTAGTGCGCCCATTTGCAATTTGCAAAAGTAAGATATTGAGTGAACAGACAACATATTCAGACAAGGCTTGCTCGTCAACGCATGGCAATTGCTGTACACATACGCAGTCGCCAAAGCAGGGTGACCACGATGCAGACTCGCTGGAACAGGGCGAACGTCGCACAGTAAAGTCGCCAAACCAAGACGAACGCTGCACGCACGCGCAACCGCCAAACCAAGCTGACCACCATGCACACGCACACCAGCAAAGCCAGGACGACCGCTACGCGCACACGCACGCACACCAGCAAAGCCAGGGCGACCGCCACACATACGCACGCACTCACCCGCCCAAAAATGGCAACCGCTATGTGTACCGTTTTATAAAACGGGTGTTCGACATCATTATAAGCATATGTGTTATTGTCATCGGGTTTATTCCTTGTTGCCTGCTGTGCATTCCGATTGCTATTACAACGGGCGGCTCTCCCATTTACACGCAGCGCCGCCTTGGCCTTAGGGGCAAGCCGTTTTGCCTGCTCAAGTTTAGAACCATGGTGGTGGATGCTGATGACGTCGAAAAGCATTTTAACAACGAGCAGCTCATCGAGTGGCGGCGCGAGCGCAAGGTTTCAAACGACCCCAGGACAACGGCTTTGGGGCGTTTTTTGCGCCGAACCAGTTTTGACGAGATACCGCAGTTTCTAAATGTGTTCATAGGTCAGATGAGCACGGTCGGCGTGCGACCTGTGGTAAAAGAGGAGTTGCGCCACTACAACGGGGACGCGGAGGAGTTTTTGAGCTTGAAACCTGGCGTTACGGGCTGGTGGCAGGTGCACAGCAGAAACGCCGCTGTTTATGAGGATGGCAGGCGCCAAGAGCAGGAGCTTTATTACGTTCGCCACGCAAACATCGGCCTTGACATTAGAATTTTCCTGCGCACTTTTAAGGTCGTAGTCCAAGGCACGGGTCGCTAAATGCACAATATGAATTTTGGCGAACACCACGGTGGTAGAGTGCTATTTTTTGGCGAACACAGCCCAAATAATGGCGAACACAGCCCAAATAATGGCGAACACCACACGGCAATTGCAACTAAAAATAATGGCGAACACCCTGTAAGTACCAACTTTTACGTGCAGTTTTAGTATTTTGAATCCAACATGTCTCTATTAAAAAAATCTAGCTATATAATTTCGCGTTTTTCTCAAAGTGGGTGGGGACGACTGCTTTTTACTTATACGCGCTACTTTGATAAGCTGCCCGTTGATAAAAATATCATGCTTTTTGAGGCAAACGTGCAAGCGCTTAAAAACCCTGATTCTGAGATGTTTCAGCTGCTAAAGGCAGCTGCCAGTTTTGCCTATAGACAAGAAAAGCAACTCTATGTAGCATTTTATTATGACAAATGCCCTAACATTGATGATGAGTGTCACAATGCTAATGCAGGGCGGTTTAGTATCAGCGCTGAGCAGCACAACACTGGCACTGAACAGCAATTACAAGATACAACAGAGCAGCGCAGTATCAGTGCAGAGCAGCAAATTCAACAAAATATAGAACAGGCATTACTTGCAGCAGGTTTTAGCAAAGAACAACTAAAATGCTGCACATTTATAAAACGCCACAGCAAGCAATATATGTGCACTTTGGCAAGCGCTGCATTTTTGCTGGCAGATGAGG
>CAVEKR010000064.1:0-7047 GCA_963616365.1 Bacteroidaceae bacterium | reverse complement strand
ACTTAAGACTTATGAGTAAGATTATTGGTATTGACTTGGGTACTACCAATTCGGCAATGGCAGTGCTTGAAGGTGGAGAACCCACCATTATTGTAAATGCCGAAGGAGACCGCACTACACCTTCTGTGGTCGGTTTTCGCAAAGATGGAGAGCGTGTTGTTGGTAAAGCTGCTAAAAACCAAGCAGTTACTAATCCAGAAAACACAATCGCTTCTATCAAGCGCTTTATTGGTCGCAATTATGACGAGACCGCATCTGAGCGCAAAACTGTTGCCTACAATGTAACCAAGGGCAAAGACGGTCGCAACATGGTAGACATTGACGGGCACGAATACACGCCTGAAGAGATTTCTGCTATGGTGCTTCAAAAGCTCAAAACAGATGCAGAAAAGTATTTGGGCGAGACCGTATCTGAGGCAGTCATCACTGTTCCAGCATACTTTAATGACGCGCAGCGCCAAGCAACAAAGGACGCTGGAAAGATTGCTGGTCTAGATGTTAAGCGTATTATCAATGAGCCTACTGCAGCAGCGCTTGCATATGGTCTTGATAAAAAGGGCAAAGATGAGAAAATCCTCGTGTTTGACCTTGGCGGCGGAACTTTTGATGTTTCAATTCTAGAGCTTGGAGATGGCGTTTTTGAGGTGCTTTCTACCGCAGGAGATAACCACTTAGGTGGCGATGACTGGGATCAACGCATAATTGATTGGCTTGCAGATAAGTTTAAATCTGACCAAGGCATCGACTTGAGAAACGACAAAATGGCACTTCAGCGCTTGAAAGAGGCTGCAGAAAAAGCCAAGATGGAGCTTTCTAATACCCAGCAAGCAAACATCAACTTGCCATTTATTACTGCAGTTGATGGAAACCCAGTGCACTTGGATTATTCGCTTTCTCGTGCGGAGTTTGAAAAGATAACATCTGATTTGCTGGATCGTTGCAAAACCCCAGTTGACAAGGCCCTAAAGGATGCTGGTTTGAGCGGCAGCCAGATTGATGAGATTATTTTGGTTGGCGGTTCTACTCGTATGCCAGCAGTGCAGGCAGAAGTTAAAAAGCTTACTGGTAAAGAGCCAAATATGGGCGTAAACCCAGACGAGGTCGTGGCAGTTGGCGCCTCCATTCAAGGTGGCGTGCTCGGCGGCGATGTAGAAGGCATCTTGTTATTGGATGTTACACCGCTTTCTTTGGGTGTTGAAACTTTTGGTGGCGTTATGACTAAGATGATTGAACGCAATACAACCATTCCAGCACGCAAGACCGAGGTGTATTCTACAGCAGCTGATGGTCAGACAAGCGTCGAGATTCATGTTTTACAGGGAGAGCGCGCCTCTGCAAAGGACAATAAAACCTTAGGGCGTTTCCAGTTGACTGGCATTCCATCTGCTCCACGTGGTGTTCCTCAAATTGAAGTCACCTTTGACATTGATGCAAACGGCATTGTCAATGTTTCTGCAAAAGACATAGGAACTGGCAAGGAGCAAAAGATTACCATCTCAGGTTCTACGGCGCTTTCTGATGAAGAAGTGGACCGCATGGTGGCAGATGCTAAAGAGCATGAAGAAGAAGATGCCCAGCGTTCAGCTATTATTGAGGCTCGCAATAAGGCAGATTCCTTGATTTATGCCACAGAGAAGTCTATAAAAGACCTAGGCGAGAAAGTCCCTGAAGACACCAAGTCTGATGTGGAAGAAAAAGTCTCTGCGCTAAAAGAAGTTTTGGAAAACGAAGAAGCTCCGATTGATGATATTCAATCTAAGACAGAAGAGCTCCAACAAGCAAGCTACAAATTGGCAGAGATTGCTTATGGTTCAGGGGATGCGGCAGGTGCTGCTGGTGCGGCTGCAAATCAAGCAGCTGGTAGCTATGATACCAATGCGAGCGGCGCAGATGCGGCTTCTTCAGATGATGTGGTGGATGCAGACTATGAAGTTGTCGATGATGACGATGAGGATGGCAAATAATGTCTGCCCACACAAAAGCAGCAGCTACAGGTGCGTCCGCTAAGCAGGGCGCGCCTGAGGCTGCTGAAAATAATCTTTCTTGGAAGGATGTGCAAGGTTCTCCATTGAGTTCGGCGGCAGAGCCTTCATCAAGCTTGGAGGCAGAGCCTTTAGCAGATGCGGAGCAAGACCCTTTGGCAGGCGCGGAAGTTTGCGAGGCTGAGGTCATTGACGATGATGCAGATTTAGAGTTTGGTGCGTCTGATAATGGCGAACACCACAGTGGCAGTGGTGCTGGCGCTGAGGGTTCTAATGGTGAACATCACAGTGGCAATGGCGCTGGTGTTGAGGGCATTGATGGCGAACACCACAGTGGCTCTCAAGATGGTGCTGGGCAAGGTGGTGTTGAAGCCGCAGGTAAAGGCGGCGTAGAGCAAGGCGCAGACGGGCAAAATTCACAGCCCGCAGGCGGCTCACATGAAGGTGTGCCATCAGAAGATGAAACATCTAAGGCAGAGCCAGCTAAATTGCTTGAAGTAGCTCAAGCTCAAGTGGCAGAGATGAAGGATAAGTATCTGCGCTTGCAGGCAGAATGGGATAATTTTCGCAAGCGAACAAATGCGCAGCGCGACTCGGAGCGCATGTTGGCTGCAGAAAATTTAGTAACAGACATTTTGCCCATTTTAGATGACTTAGAGCGAGCTGTTGCCCATGCAAAAGAAAGTGGCGAGGGCGGCTCTTTAACAGATGGTGTTGAGGCAGTTCAGACCAAGCTTTTGCAGATTTTGGCAAAGCATAATGTGAGTCAAATCGATGCCTTGGGAAAGCCCTTTGATGCAACGCGTCATCAAGCTGTTGGCACAAAAGAGGACACATCAGTGCCTGAAGAAAGCGTTGTTGAGGTTTATCAGCAAGGATATGAAATGGCAGATAAGGTGATTAGACCTGCTATGGTGCTTACAAGCACGGGCGGACCTGCCCAACCAGCCAAAGAGGCATAAGCGTCTAAGGCACATTATGGGGCTTGCCAAAAAAAGATACATGACTGTTTTCGTAATGGTTTTGTGATATGAAACGCGCATGTATCGTGCGCGTTTTGTTTTTTAAGGGCAAAGTTTTTGCAGGTAAATGCTCGGTTTAGCTTTTGGGTACTAGAAGGGCTTAGAAGGCGCGTGTGCCCCCAGAGTAAACTTGCAGAATAAATAGGCGGGGCGAACACCATGGTAGCAATGAGGCGAGCACCAAGAAAACGAAAGAAGACGCAAGAAAGCGTAAAAATATAACAAGCGCAAAAGCGCAGTACAAGATAGGAATTGAAAACATAAAGGAGGTGGCGTTTTTATTATGCAGCAAAAAAACTACTACGATATTTTGGGCGTGAAAAAAAGCGCCTCTGCCGATGAAATAAAGAAGGCATTTAGAAAAAAGGCACAGAAATTGCACCCTGATGCAGGAGGCGATGAAGAGCAATTTAAGCAGGTAAACGAGGCGTATGAAGTTTTAAGCGACAAGAAAAAGCGCGCTCAATATGATAAATTTGGCTCAGTAGATGGCTTTGGTACATATCCGGGGGCAGGGGCTGCAGGAGCAGGCAGCTGGGCTGGAACAGGCGCAGGTCAAGGGCGTAGATATACTTATAAGCGCTCTGGCGGTTTTTCTGATTTTGACTTTAACGACATTTTTAACAATATACGCAGCGGAAACGGTGCATTTGGCTCTGATTGGGACTTTAGCGCTAATAAAAGTCGCAAAGGTCAAGACTTGCAAACGCATCTTGATTTGACTTTTGATGAGGCATTTAATGGCACAACAAAAAAGCTTACCATACGTATACCTTCAAATAAGCAAGAACAATCTATACAGGTCAAAGTACCAGCTGGAGCTGTTGAAGGCGGCAAGTTGCGCTATAAGCAAAAAGGCGAGTTTGGCATAAATGGTGGCAAGCGTGGAGACTTGATTGTTGTTACGCACATCAAGGCGCATAAGTTTTTTGAGCGCGAAAAGGCAGATGTTATTTTGCATCTTCCAATTAGCTTTGATGAGGCAGCTTTGGGTGCAAATATAGTAATTCCTGCTCCAGATGGTTCTAAAATGAAGCTCCATATTCCAGCAGGGACTCAAGAAGGCGCTATGTTTCGTATAAAAGGAAAAGGAGCTAAGCGCTTAAAAGGAACAAGTTTTGGAGACTTGAAGGTAAAAGTTTCTATCCATATTCCTAAAAAGCTTGATGCAACTCAAAAGCAGGCTTTGCAAGAGTTTGCGAACACCTGCGATAACGAAGCAAAAAAGCAGCGTGAGGCATTTATGGCGTAAGCCTTTGTGGGTATTTGTGGCGCAAGCCTTTGCGGACATTTATGGTGTAGCCTTTGTGGACATTTATGGCGTAGTTTTATTAGTATGCTTGCAAGCTAATAAGGGTGGCATGTTAAGCAAAAGATAAAAGCGGCTGTGGGGGCACGCCAAGCAAAAGAGTCACAAAGAAAGAGCAGAAAAGAGTTGAGAACATGGCTAAGACTGATAAAAATAAACCGCTGTACATGATTAGTGTGGCAGCGGACTTGGCGGGTTTGCACCCTCAGACCTTGCGCATTTATGAGAATAAGGGGCTTGTAAAACCGCAGCGTAGCGGCGGTAATACTCGCATGTATTCTCAAGCTGATGTCGAACGCCTTGAGCTCATTAGCCAACTTACTGACGAAGGCATTAATCTAGCAGGTGTTATTCGCATTCTTGACATGCGCGAGCGCATGGAAGAACTAAGAGCTGAGCTTGATGAGATGCGCGAACAAATGCAGCAAAGTTCTGATACTTTGCATGAAATGCAGGTCAGAGCTACTATTAGCAGTTTGGTGAACAAGCCAAGTCATGTTCGCATGCTTGCAGATGGAACTCAAGTTAAAGAAAATTACGCGTTCTTAGATGACGCAGATGGCACAGACACAGGCGGGAATAGCGGCGCAGACAGTGTTACAAATGAAGCAGGCGCCAAACCATCTTCAAACGAGATAAATGAAGGCAGCTTAGATGCTAAGCAGCTTGAGGTTATAGATACTTTATTGTCGCGCAAAAAATAGCTGGTGGCAATACGTGGCGTGTTTGCCATGCGCGTGGGGGCACGCAACGCGTGTGGTGTTCGCCATACAAAATACCACGCAAAACACCCAACAGTAAAACGCCACGCAAAGCGCGGCAACAAAATGAAACGAGATAAAAATATGAAATGAGATGATCGATATGAGAATAGATAAATTAGCAGTTACTGCACAAGAGGCGCTGCAGCACGCCATAAGTATTGCTGCAGACACGCAGGCGGCCCAGGTTGAGCCCTTGCATTTGCTTAAGGCGCTGCTTGATGTGCACGAAGGCAATCTAAATGCCATTATTGAGCGCATTGGGGCAGACCCGATGGCGCTTTTGGCAGAAGTTGAAAAAAAGATTGATGAGCAGGTTCAGATTAGCGGCTCAAATGATATGCCAAGACCTAGCTCTGAGCTTGTTAAGGTCATTGATAGTGCTGTAAAAAGCGCTGGCAAAATGGGGGATGCTTTTGCAACGACCGAGCATTTGCTAATTGCTTTGTCTGCAGATAAAACAGATGCTGGCAAAATTTTAAATGTTGCAGGTATTACAAAAAAGCGCATTGAGCAGGTCTATGAAGAGCTGCGCGGAGACAGCCGCGTTACAGATGCTCAAGGAAAAGCGCAGTTTGAGGCTTTGGAGCAATATGGGCAAAATTTAACTCAACAGGCAAGAGAAGGGAAGCTAGACCCTGTTATTGGCAGGAATGATGAAATTCGCCACAGCATTCAAGTGCTTAGTCGACGCACCAAAAACAATCCTGTTTTAATTGGCGAGCCTGGCGTTGGAAAAACTGCCATTGTCGAGGGCTTAGCGCAGCGTATTGTTAATGGTGATGTTCCTTCTACCTTAAAAGATCATGAGCTTATTGCCCTTGACATGGGCGCTTTGATTGCTGGTGCAAAATATCGTGGAGAGTTTGAAGATAGGCTAAAGGCAGTTTTGCGCGAGGTAGCAGCGTCTGAAGGCAATATTATCCTGTTTATTGATGAGCTTCATACAATTGTTGGGGCAGGTGCATCTGAGGGTAGCCTAGATGCAGGCAATATGTTAAAGCCAGCGCTTGCTCGCGGAGAGCTTCATGCTATTGGTGCTACAACTCTAGATGAATATCGTAAATATATTGAAAAAGATTCTGCACTTGAACGTAGGTTTCAGCCTGTTATGGTTGATGAACCAGGGGTGCAAGAGACGATTTCTATTTTGCGTGGCATTAAAGAAAAGTACGAAATTCACCACGGCGTTCGCATACAAGATAGTGCTATTGTATCTGCAGCTGAGCTATCTAATCGCTATATCACAGAGCGCTTTTTGCCTGATAAAGCAATAGATTTGGTAGATGAGGCAGCAAGCAGGCTGCGCATGGAGATAGATTCCATGCCTGAAGAGCTTGATATGCTTGATCGCAATTTGGTGCAAATGCAAATTGAAGAACAAGCGCTCATGAAAGAAGAAGACGAGCTTTCTAAAGAGCGTCTTGAGCAGCTGCGTAGTCAAATTGCCGAGACTCAACAAGAACTGGATCAAAAAAGAGCGTCTTGGGCAAATGAAAAAGATGCCATCAATAAGGTGCAAGAACTTAAAGCAGAAATTGATAGTGCTCAAGTCCAAGAGGAGCGCTTTACGCGTGAAGGGGATTTGTCAGCTGCATCTGAAATTCGTTTTGGAAAAATTCCGCAGCTACAAGAAGAACTAGAGCAGGCAACACATGCGGTCGAGAACATGCGTGCAGGAAAAGAAGGCAAAGAGGGCCTGCTTAAAGAAGAAGTTACTCCAGAAGATATAGCAGATGTGGTGAGCGCTTGGACTGGTGTTCCTGTAAGCAAGATGATGGAAGGCGAGATGCAAAAACTTGCTCATCTAGAAGAAAAGCTGCATGAACGCATTATCGGACAAGATGAGGCGGTAAAAGCTGTTGCAGCAGCTGTGCGCAGGTCTCGTGCAGGCTTGTCTGACCCAAGTCAGCCTATTGGGAGCTTTTTGTTTTTAGGACCTACTGGTGTAGGAAAAACCGAACTCACAAAAC
>CAVEKR010000063.1:0-7053 GCA_963616365.1 Bacteroidaceae bacterium | reverse complement strand
TTGTTATTTTGCACACTGCCTCTGCCCAGATGATTTCTTTTGTTGTTGTATCTTTTGCGCTAGAAACTAAAGTTGACGTTATGTCATTTACAATAGAGCCGCCCAAATTAGCAACTTCTGCAGCTGTGTCTTCTCCTGCAGTAGAAAAAGTAAGCCCGCTTGTCATGATTGTTTGCTTTGAATAAAATCCCATCTTGGCGTTTTCTCCCAAATCATGGACTATCAAATGCGAGGCAGCATCGGCAGCAGAAAAAGCAATGTTTCTTGCATTTCCTGCAGCATTGGTGTTTCCTGTTATTGTTGGAGAATCATACACATGTAAAATGCCTTCTTTTGTAGTGCTATATGCTTCTATACCTGCTCCATTGTTTGCAGCAGTACCTGTAAAGGAGTTGCCAGTAACTTTTGCTGTGTCTCTGATGTATAAAACGCTGCCGCTTCTAAGCTCAATGCCGCTGCCAGAAGAGCCTGAGCAGGTGTTTCCAGAAACCTCTGCGCTATTTGAAAGAGTGCAGGTATTAGTAGCAGCGGTGCTGTATCCCAAAAAGATGCCGCCTCCATGCAAGATTGCTGTATTACCAGAAATTATGCCGCCAGAAATAGTTATGGTAGAAGCAGAAGTTTGCTGGTCAGGCACGGCAATGGCGCCACCACAAGAGGCGTTATTTCCAGTAATTTGCCCGCCATCCATAGTAAAGTTGCTTTGATAAATAAGAAACGACGTATCCCCCCATGCACCAGATGTAGTGCCAAAACCGTTGCGAGTAATATATCCACCGTGAACATTGACAGTGCCGCCACCTACTGCATGTGCCACACTGCCTCCACCAATGGACCAGCCACTTGCATAGGCGCGACAATCTGAGATAGTCCCCGAATTAATATTGAGAGTTCCAAGCACATTAGCAAAGCCGCCGCCAGAGGTTTGGTTTCCTGTTGTGTTGTTGTTATAAAAGTGAGAGATGGTGGTTGAACAAGCAGTAAATTCGCTGCCATCTTGGGCAACGCCTGCAACACCATCATAAACATTAAGGGCATACCCTCCGTTAACTAAAAAGCCAGAGTTTTGGCGTTTGACCTCTGTAGATGTAGAAGTATAGCCATCAAAATTCACGCCTTGCAATGTAACATTGCTGTTTACCAACATCCGTCCATATGTTCCATCGCTGCGTCCAAAATAGACAGTTGGAGGGGTTGGGTTAGAGCCATTTTTTGTATAGTTTTCAAAAACAGTGGTAGGGTTATTGCAATTTTTTATGAGCAAGTCTTTATTTGTCGTGTCCATATTTACAGCATTTATGGTATGCGACTTTAAAATCTCAATGGTGCTTTTTGTATTATCTGCTGGAGCTGCAGTGATAGCTGCATCAAGTGTTGCATAATAGCTTACGGTGTCATCTGCAGTTGTAAGCTTAACATTATAGCTGTCCGTCCATTTTATTTCTGCATTATCTCCTGCAATAGCAGCATAACCTGGATTTTTATCATTGATAAAAGAGCTGGTCAAATTAGCCAAAGAAGAAGCGCTGCCAGAGCTTGCATTTGCAAAAGAGACATCATTATCACACAAAGTCCCAGTATTGTAATATCCAATTTGAGCACCAGCATCCAAAGTGCCAACTTCTAGATTTGCTGCATCGCTAACATTTAAGTTTGCGCTTATTCCACCTGCTCCAGTATTGTCTGTAATAGTTGGCTTTCCAGAAATTGTAACGCTTGGTTGCACGTCATAGCTATAGGCTTCAATAGCAGCACCCGCATTGCTTGTGCCGCCACCGCTGTTTTGTGTAATCTTTGGGCTGCCACTAATAGTAAGGGTAGAAGAATCTGTTTTCATGCAGATAGCGCCACCTGCTGCACCTGCGCTATTGCCAGTAATTTGCGGACTACCAGAAATATTAATAGCTGTGGCAAGCCCGCCATAAATAACGCCGCCTTCGTTAGTAGCGTTGTTTCCAGATATTGTTCCTCCAGAAATATTGACAGAAGAAGTCCCTGCAGTGCCACTATCAGAAGAGCAAACAAGCCCGCCACAATTTCCCACATTATTTGTAGCCGAGCCGCCGCTCATATTAAACGAGCCTTCCACTATATATATAGCGCAGCTTGAATAACCAGAGTTTCCATCTGAAGCCTGGTTTCCGTTTGCTGTTAAACTGCCGCCTGCTAAATTAAAGCTCCCGCTACCACTAATGACTGCAACAGCGCCGCCGCCGCTCCATTCACTAGAAGCAGAGCTGCAGCCAGAAATTGTTCCAGAGTTCATGGTAATTTTGCCCTCTATGCAGGCAAAACCCCCGCCAGAAGTCTGCCCACTTGAGTTTGTGTTAGCAAAATTTCTCAAGTGCGTAGGCGTTGCCTCCAAAGTGCCGCTAGCGCCATCTTCAATTGTC
This sequence comes from Bacteroidaceae bacterium, assembly GCA_963616365.1. Taxonomy (GTDB): domain Bacteria; phylum Actinomycetota; class Coriobacteriia; order Coriobacteriales; family QAMH01; genus CAVAWX01. The sequence continues at coordinate 4,660 of CAVEKR010000063.1, read as the reverse complement.
AAAGATCCAATCGGGCCAACATGAACTGCTGCTGTAGTGCGCTGCGTGGCAGTTGAGGTTTCTGAATTTGTGCCGTCAAAAATAACGCCAGAAAGCGTAACTGTGCTATAGACCCTGAGCTGTGCATCTGCGCTAAAAGTTATGACAGGCTTTGCGTCTGCAGAGCCGTTTAGGGTCGGATTTTCTTCATCGCTGGCAGGCTCGACGATGTTTTTAATCGTCAAATGCCTGCCTATGGTGTCCATTTGCACAGAAACGGTGTGCGACTTAAAAATCTCAATCGTATCCCCGCTGCTTGCAGAAGCAATAGCCGCGTCAAGACTGTCAAAGTAAAGCGTTTGCGAGGATTGAACAATCTTGCAGGTAGAAGTTGTTGCTATTGTCGTTGAGCCGTTGGCGCTATTGGCTGCGGCGTCGTTGACTGAGCTGGCGGTGAGGGGGTTTGAGCTGCTTGTGTTGCTGGCGTTGCTGTTGCTTGCATCGCCGCTGGCATCACTGTCTGTGCTGCTCCCGCTGTTTGTGCCGCTCGCGTTTCCGCCGCCACTGTTTGCGCTGTTCGAGTTCGCGCCATCTGCACTTGCGCTCGTGCCGTCCGCGCTGCTCACAGCCTCGCCACTTGCAGCTTCGCTGCTTGCGTTAGCGCCCGTATCAGAAAAAGGGTCTGCTAAAGATGTTTGCAAATAGCAAAAAGCGCCGATAATAAGCAAAATCGCAACGCATACACCAACAACCAAGCGACGCTTTTTTTGCACACTAGACACTCTTTGCACACTAGGCGCTGCACTTGAGTTTTGCGCGCTAGACACTCTTTGTACGCCAGCCGCTGCTCTTGAACTTTGCATGCCAGCCGTTTTCTGCACGCCAGACGATTTTTGCACGCCAGCACTAGGCGCTGCTTTTGAGCCTGCTAATTTAGCTGATTGAGCTTTTTTAGCTGCTTTAATATTTTTAGACACTGGCATATTGCATCCTTTCTGTGTGTCTGCGAGGCACGCCGTAAAGCTCGAGTGGCGCTTGCATATGCTGCCTACTTGCTACCTACTTTTTATCAACCAACTATCCACAAAAGCCACATTTTGAATGGCTCATTTATTTAAGTTTTGAACATTTTATTATAGCCTAAATCTTTGTGTCTGAATAGTCTTTATAATAGAGAAAGATTTATTTACGCACGAGATATTCTTAGATTTAATGGCGAACACCTTGGTGGCTTTTCCCATTTTAATGGCGAACACCACGCTCGCCTTAAGCATTTTTATGGCGAACACCACACGTGCAAAGCTAGCAGGGCGTTCGCCATGAAAAGCGGCAGCAAGAAACAAGAAAGTGCCAGTCTTGTGCAACAGCTTTGCGTACCGAATAAAAAGGAGATTTTATGCCACAGATTACCTGTCCAAAATGCGGACACAATTTTGAGCTCACAGAAGAAAACTCAGATTACAGAGACTTGCTTGAGCAGGTCAGGACAGAGACTTTTGAGCAAGAGCTCGCTCAGCGCTCAAAGCAGGAGGTTGAGCTTGCGCTTTCTAAAGAGCGCGAAGAGACGCAAAAGAAAACGGCTACCCAGGCTCAAGAATATGCGCAAGAAAAAATGCAGCTGTCGCAAGAAAAAGCGGGGTTAGAGCAGCAGATAAGCACTCTTAATGCTCGGCTGGAATCTGAGCGTAAAGAAAAAGAAAATGCTGTAACAATAGCTGTACAACAGGCAAAAGCCCAAGCGCAAGAAACTCTAAGCAAGGCAAAAGCCCAAGCGCAAGAAGAGCTCAACAAGGCGCAAAGTCAAGCCCAAGAGACCTTAAACAAGACAAAAGAATCGGCGCAAAAAGATTTAAGCAAAGCCCAGCTAGAGGCTCAGCAGGCAAAGTCTGACTTGGAGCGAGAAAAAGAGCAGGGGGCGCGCCAGCTGGCAGAGGCGCAGGTGCGCTTTGATGAGCAGCTAAAAGCTAAGGACTTGCAAATTCAGGATAGGGATGCAGAGATTGTTCGCATAAACGACATGAAGGCGCGCCTTAACACAAAAATGCTCGGAGAAAGTCTTGAGCAGCATTGTGAGCAGGAGTTTAATAGGTTGCGAGCAGCAGCTTTTCCGCGCGCGTATTTTGAGAAGGACAACCAGAGTGTTCGCCAAGAAGATGAAGACAAAGGTAGCAAGGGCGACTACATTTTTAGAGAGTTTGATGATGACGGCACAGAGGTTGTGAGCATTATGTTTGAGATGAAAAATCAAATTGACGATGCGCGCTCTAAGCAAAAGAAAAATTCGGCGCATTTTGCCAAGCTTGATAAGGATAGAGCAAAGAAAAATTGCGAATATGCCGTGCTAGTGAGCTTGCTTGAGCCAGAAAACGAGATGTATAACGATGGCATTGTGGATGTGTCGTATCAAAGTGGGTTTGAAAAGATGTATGTTATTCGGCCGCAATTTTTTATTCCGCTGATTACGCTTATCAGGAACATGGCATTTAGTGCGCTGGATAGCAAAAAAGAGCTTGCACGTATTAGGCAAGAAAATGTTGACATCACCAATTTTGAAGAGGCGCTCAATAAGTTTACAGCTGGTGTGAGCAGGGATTATGACTTGGCTGGAAAGAGTTTTACACAGGCTATAAAAGCGATTGACAAAAGCATTTCTGAGATGGAAAAGACGCGCGAGCGTTTGTTGGTGTGTGCAAAACATCTGGGCAATGCCGATAAAAAGGCTGCTAAAACAAGCGTTAAGTCTTTGACACGCGGCAATAAAACGATGCAAGAAAAGTTTGCTGATCTAACCCAAATACAAGAGGCGGCAGATGAGTTTGACAGTAATCTTAGCTGTTCAGATGATGCTTTAGATGCGCCTGTTTAGGTTGGCGCGCCTGAGCGGTCTAAGCTAGGCGCGCCCGCCTAGTTTGACGTGCATTACCAGCGCTTAGTCGCACCCGCTTAGACCTAGGCGCGCCCGCCCTCTTAGCCAAGGCGCGCCCAAGGCAGCAAACGGCCTTTAGGGATTTGTGAAGGATGAGTAGATATCTTTATACTAGAAAGTGATAAAAGGATTTGTGGGAATTGTTGAAAACTCATAACTGCGCAGCGTGAGCGCAAAGATATTCCACTTAGCTATGTTGAAATCTTTTTTCTACACACATCAAAAAATGAAATCCGCTAAAGTATTTATTGCGAGATTTCAAAAAAGAAAACCAAAACAAAAAGGAACGACAATGCCGCAACTTGCTTATTCAAACGATACAAGAAACAATACAAAAGCGCAGTACTCTAACAATATGCGCGCTAACAATATGGGCTCTAGCAATACGTACTCTAGCAGCATGCGCTCTAACAATATAAATGCCCTGAGCAGCAATAATGCAGACCGCCTTATGCCGCAAAACCCTGATGCAGAAAAAGCGGTGCTTTCTGCTATGATGTTTGGCTCTAGCAGTTCAGAGGTGTCAGAAGAAATACTAAGCAAGCTTGACCCAAAAGATTTCTATCGTCCAGCGCACCAAAAAATCTTTGAGGCAATGCAAGAGCTGGCGCTTCACAATATACCGATAGATCAAATTTCTGTGGCAGACAGGCTAGAGGTCAGAAAAGAGCTGGATGCCGTTGGTGGAAAAGCCTATATTGTAGAGCTGGGCAATAACTCATATGCTTTGAGCCATTGGGAACATCACGTAGAAATTGTCAAGCGCGAGCACATGTTGCGCGAGCTCATAGGTGCTGCAGCGCGCATTCAAGCAATAGGATACGATGCCCCAGATGACCTAGACAAAGTTGTAGAAGAGTCCGAAAAGCTCCTTTTTGATGTTACCAATAAGCGCGTAACCACAGGCTTTCAAACTGCAGAAGCCCTTGTTATGGAGGCATTTGGAGAGCTCCAAGACCTAGTAAACAACGGCGGGCGCACCATGGGTGTTCGCACAGGCTTTAACGACCTAGATAATTTGCTTGGCGGTTTGCGCGGCGGAGACCTTGTTATTTTGGCTGCTAGACCTTCTGTTGGAAAAACCGCTCTTGCTCTAAACATTGCAAATAGGGCGGCACAACTCGGCACGTCGGTGGCGTTTTTTAGCTTAGAAATGTCTGCTAGCCAGCTTATCCAGCGTGTATTGGCAATTGAGACCAGGGTGGATTCCAAAAAGCTCCAATCAGGTCAGGGCTTGACAGATCAAGATTGGAGGGGGCTAATCCAGGCTTCTAACACATTATCCAAGCTCAACCTATGGATTGATGATACTCCATCGGCTTCTATATTAGAGGTGCGCGCAAAGGCAAGGCGCCAGTTGCGCAATGTCGAGCCAGAAAAAGGTCTGATAATTGTTGACTATTTGCAGCTCATGCAGCCGCAAAACACGTACACAGAAAGCAGGCAGGTTGAGATTGCAGAGATCTCTAGAGGTCTCAAGATCTTGGCAAAAGAGCTCGACATGCCAATAATCGCATTGTCGCAGCTATCGCGTGCAGTCGAGGCAAGAAAAGACAAGCGTCCAATTTTGAGCGACTTGCGCGAGTCTGGTGCAATTGAGCAGGACGCAGACGTTGTCATGTTTTTGGACAGATCCAAGACGCTCAACGAGGCCCAAGACGAGGACCGCCCAGATTGGGGTGTTGGAGATGTAATCGTTGCAAAGCACAGAAATGGTCCCATTGGGCTTGTACACTTGGCGTTTCAAGAAAAGTT
>CAVEKR010000062.1:0-7117 GCA_963616365.1 Bacteroidaceae bacterium | reverse complement strand
TTGCCAGATGTTTCAATACGTCTTATTCAGCAGCGCGCAGATGCTCGTTCAGAATTTGTCGTAGAGCTATCCAAGGACGGCACTTCTGACTGTGCTTTAAGCGGCGCGAGTGTTGGTCAAGAAAATTATCCGCAAGAGCGAATAATCTCTGCGCAATGCGGCGCACAATCAGGAACGTGCCTTGTGGGCTATGCATTTTTTACGCCTGAGTTTAGCAAGGCGCTTCTTGATTTGTATGACAAGGAGCGCGATTTTTTGGGTGTCAAAACCCAGCATTGGGAGCAATTTTGGGCGCGGCACGCCCAAGAGCTGCCGCTTTTTGCAAAACCTGCAGATGGCGGCTTCAAGGAATTTGACTCGTTGGGGCAGCTCCAGCGCTTGGATGCGGATGTGCTGGATAATGTGAGCCGCGCGGCGCTTGAAAATATTTGTCGGCTGCTAAAGTGCACTAAGCACGATATTTTGGAGATTGAGCCGCTCAACAAGGGTCTGACAAATGTGTCGTTTTCTTTTGTGGCAAATGGGCAAAAATATGTTTACAGGCACCCTGGGGCGAGTTCGTCTAACATGGTAAACAGGGCAGCAGAGGTTATTGCCCAGCAAAAAGCCTGCGAGCTGGGGGTGGACCCGACGGTGCTTTTTATTGATGAGGCTGGCTGGAAGCTGTCGCGCTACGTGCAAGCTGTTCGTGAGTTTGACTACAATGACGATGATTTGCTCGCAGCAGGAATTGAGCAGCTCAAGGCAATTCACAGGTCGGGGGCGGTGTGTGAGCATGTGACAGATTTGCTCCACGATGGAGACAAGTTGCTCGCGCTTGCGTCCATAAAAAAGGGCGACCTGCAGGCTCGCTATAAAAAGCTCCACGACAAGCTTTTGCGCTTATGGCATTATGTTGAACTTGACGGACATAAAAAGGTCTTGTGCCATAATGATTCGTATGCACCAAATTGGATTGTTGGCAAGGATAGCCTGTGCCTCATTGACTGGGAATACGCTGGTATGAATGATCCTGTTAACGATGTGTGCACGCTGGTGGTGCGCGATGGGCTTGATGACGAAACAACCGAGCGTATTTTGGTGCATTTTTATGGCGAACACCCGTCTAGTAAGCAACGGCGCCACGCATATGCCTATATGGCGCTTTGTGGCTGGTATTGGTTTTGCTGGAGCATGTTTAAAGACACTTTGGGAGAAGATGGCTTTTTTATGCTGCCTTCTTGGCGTGCCATTAATAAATATTTGCCTCTGGCACTTGAGATGTATGAGCAGGGGTGCTGAGGTGGGGGTTTGTGCTGGCGCGCGGCGTGCGCTGGTGTGCTGGGGGGCGCGCTGGTGCGGCGCGCGGCGTGAGGCAGCGAGACAGCGCGCGAGGTATGGCACGCTCGCAAAACTCCATACACGATAACGAAGAACACGCGTAACAACGCATTAGCGCAGCTAAGCGCACTTAAAATATAAGCAAGGAGCAAATGAATGAACATAGCTGTTGTTTTGGCTGGTGGCGAGGGCTCTCGTATGGGCGCTACCGTGCCTAAACAGTTTATCGAGGTGTTCGACCGCCCTATTCTATCTTATACCATCGAGCTTTTTGAGCGTCACCCGCAAATCGATGCCATCGAGGTCGTGTGCCGCGCTGGCTGGCAAGACAAGGTAAGCTCCATAGTGGACGCTGGCAAATTTTCCAAGGTGACCACAGTTGTTGAGGGGGGTAAAACTTTTCAAGATTCTGTGATATGCGGCATTGATGGGCTCAAAGACAGACCAGATGACGACATAGCGCTCATTCATTACGGTGTAAGCCCTTTTACCTCGCAAAATGTAATTTCAGATGCAATTTCTGTGTGCAAGGCGCACGGCAATGCTGCTCCTGCGCATTCGCAAATATATCTAGCATCTAGCAGCGGAGATGGCAAGAGCACGGACAAGTTTCTTGACAGGGACACCATCATGTGCCTTAATGCTCCGCAGGCGCTCAAGCTGGGCTTTGCCAGGCGCATTTATGCCGAAGGCAAAAAGCGCGGGCTGCTTGAAAAAATCGACCCGCACACAACATCTCTCATGGCAGCGTTGGGGGAGCGCGTTTGGTTTTCTGCAGATGAGACCTCGAATATAAAGATAACCACCCCGCAAGACTTACAGCTTTTTGAGGGATGGGTATTAAGGAGCAACTCATGATTGATGCTATCATCGCAGCTCCAGGCATTGTTTTTACTTCCATCCTTCAATTTTGCCAAAACATTACAGGCAATTGGTGGCTGGCGCTATTTTTGTTTACCCTTGCAACAAAGATTGTGCTTATCCCGCTTTCTATCTGGGTGCAAAAAAACTACATCGTTATGCTGCAGCTTATGCCAGATATAAATCACATCAAGGCAGAGCATTTTGGTGACAAAGAAACAATTGGAGAAAAGCAAAACGCGCTCTACCACCAAAAACACTATCATCCGCTGCTTAGCATGATTCCTTTGATTGTGCAAATTATCATCTTGCTTTGCTTGGTAAACGCAGTCTATAATATTGCAGCAAGCGGGCAGGCAGGAACAGAATTTTTAGGAATAGTCCCTGTTCAAACAGGTGGGCTCTCGCTCATTGTTCCTGTTTTGGCAGGTCTTTCTGCCTATATCTTGGGATTATCTCAAAATTATATAAACCCATTACAGCACGAGCAAAGCCGTAAAGAGCAGATATTTGTTAACGGGCTTTCTGTTGCCTTGGCCATTGTGCTGGGGCTTTTTGTAGCATGTGGGCTGGGCTTTTATTGGATTTGCTCTAACTTATTGTCCATTGCAGTACAAGCGCTCATGAATATTATTGTTGACCCTAAAAAACATGTTGACTACGATGCCCTTGCAAAAAGCCGCGTCGAGCTTGAAAAACTCGAGAACATGGAAGAAGAGGGCAGGGCAGACAAAAAGCAGCGCCGCAAGCTAGCAGCGCGCGAAAAGCGCGATTACCTGCGATTTTACTATATCAGAGACAAGCATATCGTTTTTTATTCAGAAGGCGGCGGATTTTACAAATACTTCAAGGGCGCAATAAACTGGCTGCTTGAGCACTGCGACGTGACAATTCACTACGTCACAAATGACCCAAACGACAACATCTTTGAGCTGGCAAAAAAGACCGCGCGCATACAGCCCTACTACATCGGCAAAAAGCGCGCCATCAGCTTTATGATGAAGATGGACGCCGACGTCGTGGCCTCCACCCTCGTTGACCTCGACAATTACTACATCAAGCGCTCGTATGTGCGCCGCGATGTCTTCTACGTCTTTATGCCACACCACATGACCTCGATGCATTTGGTTGTTCCCAAGGAGTCCTTTGACCACTACGACGCCCTACTTTGCGCAGGACCGCATCAGGTGCGTGAGATAAGGCAGGAGGAGAAGCTTTATAACTTACCCAAAAAAGAGCTGGTAGAGTGCGGCTACGACTTGCTCGACGCAGATATTTTTGACTTGCAACAAAAAAATGTGGACGCGCAACAAAAAGATGCTGCGCACTTAAATAATGGCGAACACCCGACTCGTGTTTCAGGCAATACTAAGCACTCCGCTAATAATAATGGCGAACACCACACTAGCAATAAAGACAAACGCCCGAGTGTGCTTATAGCTCCATCATGGCAAGATGATAATATATTGGATCTGTGCATTGATGAGCTGCTAGAAGAGCTATTAGACAACAGTTGGCGCATTATTGTAAGACCACATCCTGAATATGTAAAGCGCTATAGGGCTCGCTGGGACGCGATTTGTGTTCGCCAAAAAGAAGCGCATAAAGAGTCTTTTGCAAAAGGAGAGCTCGTCTTTGAAGAGGACTTTTCTTCTAACGAGACAGTTTTTAGCGCTGACCTTCTCATAACAGACTGGTCGAGCATTTTTTGTGAATATTCGTTTTCTACTTTGCGACCCTGCATTTTTATTGACACGCCCATGAAGATAAGAAATCCTGATTGGCAAGAGTTGGATATGCAGCCAGTGGACTTGAGCTGGAGAAATGAGCTTGGTGTCTCTTTTGCTCCAGATAAGCTTATTGGTTTGGGCAGTGCTGCTCAAAAAATGATTAATGATGCAAGCTCTTGGGAGCAAAAAATCGCTAATGTTCGTGAAGAGTCAATTTTTAACTTGGGACATTCTGCAGAAATTGCAGGTAAATATCTGCTTGATAAGATACTAGAAAAACAAAAGGCACGCGAGCAAGAAGAGCTAAAAGAAAAGACGCAGGTAGCAGATAAAAAGGCACGCGAGCGGGAAGAGGCACGCACAGCAGATAAAGAGCCGCGCGTAGCAAATAAAGAGACGCGCGAACAAGAGAAGAAGGCGAAAGAGAAAAAATGAAAAGTACAGTTTTATTAAAAATAACTCGCCGCCTTGTTCTTACATGTGTTGACCTCGTCTTTTTATGTGCGCTTGTAGCCTTGTTTTTGTGGGGGGCGGCACGTCCTGCCTATGCATATGTTGACCCATCAGTTGTAACATATGCCATTCAAGCAGTTGCTGGTGTTGCCGTTGCTCTATCTGCTGTTATAGGTGTTGCTTGGAGAAAGCTTCGTCGTTTTGTTTTTAAGGTGTTTCATATTGATGAGAATGCCAAAAAACCCTGTGAGTCAAGAGTTTCTTGCTTTGATGGGGTGCTAGAAAGTTCAACACAACAAAACGTAACAAGTTTTAGCGCTCTAGAAAAGCAGGAAAAAGCAGAAAAGCGCGCCCATTTAGAAGAAAAGCGCGCCCAAACAGAAAAACAAGCCGCGCAAGCCATCAAACAAAAACAGCAACAAGAACAAGCAGAAAAGCGCGCCCGCGACTTTTTTGATAAGGTAGCTGCAGACAGCAATCCTGCTGCGCATAAAAAACTCTCTTGGAAAAAGCGCTTTGCTTTAAGCCTGTTAACTTGGAAAAAGCGCTTTGCTTTAAGTTTGCTAACATGTTTTTGCGTCTTTTTTGCCCTGCTATTTGTTGCACCTTGCGAGGTCTTATCTGCAGGTTCAAGCGAGCTTTTGCTCGGAGTTGTTGACTTGTGGCAAATTTTTGCCATAGCCACCTTGGCTGCAACCATTGTGGTAGCGCTTATTTTATCTCTGCTTCGTGGTCGGGTGTTCGACATTATAATTGGCATAATGGCAGCTATTGCTGTGGCACTTTGTGCGCAGGCGCTTTTCTTAAACGACGGGCTTCCTGCTGCTAATGGCAAGGCGGTTACATGGATAAATTACGCGCCGATTGCAACTGTAAGCTGCGTGGTTTGGGCGGCGTTGATTGTTTTTGCCATTGTTTGTGCGTGCAGGCGGTGCGCTTTGCTTAGAAAAAGCATTATTGCGGCGTGCATTGTTTTGATTTGCGTGCAAACGATTGAGGTCGGAGGGCTTCTTGGCTCTAGCGGCACTTATGACGGGGGTGCTGTTGCTACAGAGGATAATTTGTTTAGCGTGTCTCCAAATAAAAACACGATTGTTTTTTGCCTTGACACCATGGATAACGACCTTATAGCAGGTGCTAAAAAGGTTAATCCTAATCTTTTTGATGAGTTTAGCGGCTTTACTCTTTACGAGGATTCTGTGGGTTCGCTTGTTCCGACTTACTATGCGCTGCCCTATCTTTTAACAGGGGAGACGCCGCATGATGACGAGAGTTACGATGACTATATTGCAACACGCTACACGCGTAGTTCTCTCATTCAGACAATCAAGGATCAGGATTATTCTGTAGATGTTTATGCAACCTATACAAATGATAATGGCTATCTTGCAGACAAGGCAGATAATTTTCATGTAATTGATGATTTGAAGATAGACACATTTGGTACGCTCAAGGCTTTAATTAAGGCAGCGTGTTATAGGGATATGCCTTGGATTACTAAACCAAAGTTTAGGTTTTATACCGATGATTTAAATAACGAGCTCATTGTACGCACAGGTCAAGACCCAGCAAACGAGCCGTATCTTGTAAATGACCCTGCGTATTATGAGCAGCTCTTGAACAATAAATTAACTGCAAGTGATACAAGTCATGAGGGTGCGTTTCGTTTTATTCACTTGAAAGGCGCGCATAGTCCTACCTCGATGAATGAAAACGCACAACGTGTCATGAATGGGCTGCAGGGGACAAATCGTTCAAAACAGATTGTCGGAACTTTTAAGATTGTCGGAGAATACATCAAGCAGCTTAAAGAGCTGGGGCTCTATGACCAAACAAGCATTATCATAACAGCAGATCATGGTGATTTTGAACACGATGTAGAGACGCTCACCAAGGTAACAAGCCCGTTTTTGATGGTAAAACCTGCACAAAGTGCTGAGGCTGATTCTGAACCACTTATAGTCTCTCAAGCAAAAACAGGGCATGTAGATTACCCTGCAACACTTGTTTCATTTGTGGGCGGAAATTCAAGTTTATGGGGAACACCCGTCTGGGAAGCAACAGATGGGTTTCGTCGTCGTTTTTATATTCACCACGAAGAGTGGTCAAAAAAGAGCTATGGGCTTACTGAATACGAAGTAGATGGACCTGTGTGGGAAATCTCAAGCTGGAAAAAGACTGGCAAAGCCTGGCCCCGAGAAGCAGATTCTGCCTCTGATTAGTACGTTTAAGGCGCTGGTTTAAAACGCCAGGTCGCTTACATCGATGTGTTCGATGTGAGTAATGTCTTCTCCATAAATATGCTTGCCAATTTGGCAAAAGTCTTCCAAGTTGTCTCCTGTGGTAAAAAACTCACAGGGACTAGCAGGGTGTTCGTCATGAAGATGGCCCCTATAAGTTAAGGTTTCTACCACCTCTTTTGCGGTTTCTTCGCTCGAAGAAATGAGCTTTACCTCTTGGCCCACCACCTGCTGGATAAGCGGCGCGAGCACGGGGTAGTGCGTGCAGCCAAGCACCAGCGTGTCGATTTTTTCTTTTTTTAGCGGGTCAAGATAGTCGCGGGCAATCTCGCTAAAAGCGGGGCGCAAATAGACATCGGCGCTTTGCGCGCTCAGGCGCTCTACGGGGGAGTTTGAGCGGCGCAGGCCCTCTTCAACGATGTCTACAAAGCGGCTGGCCGCACTAGAATAAACGGTAATCCCTGCATCAAGGCTGCGTATGGTGTCAGAATACATTCCAGACTCAACGGTTGC
>CAVEKR010000061.1:0-7162 GCA_963616365.1 Bacteroidaceae bacterium | reverse complement strand
CTCAATGCAATTCAAGTGTGCCCGTGTGTGCCACATTTTAATTTACACCCCTATTTGTAAAGGAGCGAACTATAAATAACCCCAGTTCAAGCAACGTGTATACCACTGAATAATTATATTGAGTTTTCTTAAAATCCGCCGTCGCGAGACGTGAGGGTTCAAATCCCTCCGCCCCTACCACCTTAAAAAAGCAGGTCAAACTATATACTGCTACTATTTTATAAAAAAGTTTTGAATTTTTTTGTGTGCCAACGTGGGACGGGTTCAAAATTTCAAGTGTTATAAAATCCACAAAACCGTAAACAAAAAACGCTTATTTTTCTTTTATACTTTAGTTAAACCATGAAGGCAAAGATAGGATTAAAGGTGAATAAAAATGATAAGCGCAATCGAAGTATTCAGAATCCCAGGGACATTAACGGACAAAGAATTCAAGAAGATGTACAAAGAGCAGAAAATTCAAGCGAACAGAAAACTTTTGAGCACTTTACAAATGAACGCCCTACTAGCAGCCCGCGAACAGAAATTGAAGAAGAATCTCAATTAGTAACGTTAGTTTTGGAAAGCTGGTCGGGTATTTTACAGCATGTATAAACATTATTTTTATTCATAAAGACAAAGACGACTCCGAGAATAAATAAACAACTTTCGACAACTTTTTGACAACTCTTCGACAACGACTTTTCAACACATAAAAAATAAGGGCGACTCATTTAAGAGCCGCCCTTTATTTATAAAAATGGAATAATGCTTTTTGATTCTTTTAAGAACTCACGCGCTTTTTTCATCATGGAATTTTGTTGCATAAACTCTACGCCCTCCATACTAACGCGCGGGTTATTTATGCAAATAGCAGGTTCGCTGCTAGTATATAAAACGCTTATGCCACGTATATATTTATGAGAAACAAGTTCATCAATAATATGAATCCAATATCTTTCATTTATACCAAGTGCAATATGTGAAAACTTGTCATTGTCAACGTCTATACCCTTACGCATACATTCATAAAGATAAGCTAAAATTTTATACATTATTATGTACATGTCATTTTTTGCCATAATTTAACCAAACATTTTAGTCCATGTATTTATACCAACTTCACCATCAACGATTAGCCCGTTATTACTTTGGTAGTTTCTAGCTGCCCCTTCGGTGTTATTGCCAAACATACCATCAACATCAACACCGAGCACCCCTTGCAATTGTCTAATGCCCGGTCGGTCATCTTCCCAATAAAAGCCGCTGTGGTTTCTATCATCGCTTTTCGGTGTACCGTACCAATGCCCGCTAGGCAATGGAAAAGAACTACTATTTTGAGCGCTTATGCCGCCGTTTGAGCCACTTTGCGCGCCTGTGTATCTAAGTATACAGTCCCAGCCGTAAGAAGGCGTATAAAAGCCGCGTGTGAGCGTCTCGCGGTCTGTTTGGTCGCCGCCCTCACCGCCGCTTATACGTCCGTTTTCATCAATGCTTGCATAGCTTACTTTACAATTTGAGCCGCTGCCTTCTGTTACTACAACAACATGGTGCACTTCATTTAAAACAATATCTCCGACTTGCAATATATCAGCATTAAAGCCTAAACGCTGCCAGCCGTGTTTACAAAGTTCATCTGCCATATCTCCAGTGTATGACGCGCCGCCCGTATCAAAACCCGCTTCTTGCAAGGTCAAAATTACTAAACTAGAACAATCAACTTCACCGCCAACGCGTAAATCATAGCGATTTGACTGGTCATAGCCTAAATTACCCTCATCGCACCACCAGCGAACCTTATTAGCCCATTCTGTTATGTTTGCCATGGTTTACTCACTTTCGCTAGTAAGGTCTTTTTCTTGCACCTCTGGCAGGCCAGCCAATGACGTTAAAAGAGATAATATAGCCGCTAAACCTGCGCCGCTTGCAACTAGTACCCAATTAACATCACCCATTACAGCCGCCGCGCCAATAATACCTATAGCAGCCTGCGCTGCGGTCTTTATTGCTCTAATGCCAGCTGCCTTTATCCATGTTTTCCAATCTACGTTCTTCATGATAATTTCTCCTTTAGAACACTTTTTTTCTTATTTCATCAATGTGTTTGCGCATTGAGTTATTGTCTTGCTCTAGTACTACAATGCGCCGTTCGTGATTTGTTGTTATATCGCGCGTTTGCCTTAATTCAGCCTTCATGTCTGTAATGTCTTCGCGCATTTTCTTTACGTTTTCATCTATTCTTACTATCCTCTCTGTATCGTTGCCTACATTTTTCTTTTTGCTACTTGATATGCTATAAATAACGCTTATTAAAGCAGCAATTCCAAAAGCTAAATAAAAAACGTCCCTCAATACAATCTCTATATCCATCATAAGCACCGCCCCTTTTATGCTGTCCTTTTCCACATGTAAACGGCTATATAAGGTGGTAAATTGCTTACACTATCAGTGCCCGGATTTGCATATCCTGTGTTTGTTGCTGCCTGTGTACTTGTTGATGGGCTAGCAGTTCCAGAAGTAAGAGCAGAAGAACTACCCGTATTAGTTGAACTAGCCGCGCCCGTATTAGTTGAACTAGCCGCGCTTGTTGTTGATGTACTAGCAGAACCTGTATTTGTTGAACTAGCCGCGCCCGTGCTAGTAGTCAAAGAAGGACGCGAAATCGTTTTAGAGGTATTCCCAGTAGCAGCTGCAACGGGGCTATTAAATGAGACTGTTACTTGATCCGTTGAGCCGGTACTACTTGTGGTCCATGAAGAACCATTATATAAGGCAAACTTATTTGAACCTTCACCGCTAACAAAAGCACTATAATGAGCGCCCATTCTTAAGCCGTATGTGTGGGTGTGGCTCATTGTATGAGTATGGCTTAGTGTATGGGTGTGGCTCATTGTATGCGTGTGGCTCATTGTATGGCTATGAGCGGGTACACTGTGGGTATGGGAGTTTACCGTATGACTATGAGCAGCTATTGAATGGCTGTGGCTGTTTACTGTATGGCTATGAGTTGAACTGCCACCTGTTGACCCAGCGCTATAACCATTGCCCGCTGTTAATAACACATATCCTTGACTTAGTCGTTCCCATGTACCACCGAAAAGGTATTGTGGGTTTGTGGCGTTCATGCTCATGTAAATTGAGCCTATAGGCCAGCAATTTAGCAACATATCATCTATTTGGTCTTGTAAATTTGTATCAGCGCTTTTTCTGTTAGTTATTTCTGTATTTAAGTTCGTTTGAACGGCGTTTACATTTGTTGTTGTTGCTACAGCTGTTCCATTGGCTGTAATAGATGACCCTACCAGCTTTAAAGTGCCTGTGCTATTTCCGATTGTTGTGTTATCGCCTGCCGTTGTGTTTATATTAAGCGTAGAGCCTTTTATAGTTGTTGTATTGTTAGTATTTCCTATGGTGGTTACACCGTCCGAGGTATTAATATAAGCTTGTGCCCCTCTAAAATTAAGATTGCTATTAGCATTACCTATGCTAGTTACGCCACCTTCTAAATTGATGTAAGTGCTCGCCCCGTTAAGGTTAAGCCCGTTCCAAATATTGCCTATATTAGTTGCACCGTCATTTGTGTTAATGTCAAGAGTTGACCCTTTAAGAGTTAACTGGTTTGTATTGGCCGCCGCGGTCGTGGTTTGTGTACCAATGGTGATGGTGTTCCCTAGAATGCGCGTCCCTAATGTTACATCACTGTTATAATGTCCAAGCGCTATATCAGCCGTAAAATCGCCGTTTTCATTACAGTTAATTTCTGCCCATGTACTTACAAGGTAAATCGTCTTGTCTTCATCATCTTTAGTGTAATAAAATTCTGCCCCCTGTTCAGCCATTACAGCTTTGCCTATATAATCAGCCCCCCAATCATATGCAGCGCCAAATCCTACAGAAACAATGCCTAACTCGTCATCATTAGAGGTTATAACACTATATGCACCTCCATTTAATATACAGCTATCTTTTTCAATTGTTGAGATGTCAGTTGTTCCATCACTTATTATCATGCCATCAGCATTGAACACTGCTTTACCTTTAGCCAAAGAAACTTCATCGGCTGTAAAGCTTGACAATACTGTGCCGCCATCGCTTATAGTTAAAGCGTCATTTGTAAGGTCTAGGCTTTTTAGGTCGGCGCTATCGTTACTTATTACATGAGCGCCTAAATCATCATGGTAAAAGTATTTCCTAGTAACCTCACCTTCATCGTCAAGGTCGCAAACCGTTTCTTTTAGGGCTGCTTGAGCTTTAGCAGCACTAATCCCCGCCGCTTGAGCACTTTTAGCCGCATTAGTTGCACTAGTTTTTGCACTGCTCGCATCCGTTTGCGCTTGAGCCGCGGCATCAGATATGGTTTTTTCAGCTTTAGTCGCGCGTGTTATTTCTTCTTCTAATTTATCAGCGGCATCGCTTGCGTCCTTTATTGCTTGGTTTGCTGTATTTTGTGCCGCTGTCGCCGCATCGCTTGCTTGCTTTTCAGCCGCCTTAGCGCGTGTGGCCTCATTTTCAGCAGCCGTTGCCGCGTTTTCTGCTGTGGTTTGTGCTGTGGTTGCTTTACTAGCCGCTGTTTCTGCTGTGGTTTGAGCTGTGCTAGCTCTAATAGACGCCATTTCTGCGTTGTCAGCCGCTTTTCTTGCTGTTGTTTCAGCTGTTTCAGCCGCGCTAGCCGCGCTCTCTGCTTTTTCTTTAGCGTCCGCTGCTACGATAGCCGATTCAGTAGCAGATTTAGACGCATTTTGCGCCGTGGTTTGTGCTTGACTTGCTACGCTAGCTGCATTCTCTGCTATGGTTTTAGCCGTACCAGCCGCCATAGCCGCGCTCTCTGCTTTTGTTTGAGCTGTTTCAGCCGCGCTAGCCGCCGCGGTCGCTGTTGTTTGTGCTGTGGTAGCTGTACTTTGAGCGGTCTCTGTTTCACTTCGTGCACGCTCACCCGCACCGCCCGCGCTCAAGGCGGTAGCGACTCCATCTTGAATTAAAACAGTAGCGCTATCACCTCCACGCAAATCGCCATCACAAGGAATAGTTACTTGCTGGTCTCTACCTTCTTCATCTTTCATGATTACAGTAACTTCTCCGTTTTCAGCGTCTGAAACTACATCAGCACTGCTACGGCTTGCACCTGTATCAATAGATTGAGAACCAAAAATAGCGGCACCTAAATCCATTTTATTTTTTAAGTCCATGTTTTAACACCGCCTTTCTATACAGTTGTATCATCTTCATTTGTCCATCGTTCTTCACATGTTATTGAACATTCCATAGCCGCATCCAAATTTATCTCTTTTTGGGATACAAACACATTCGCAGATATCTTTTCACCATTATCGCTATCTTGATAAAACAAGTTATAAGCTTGACCTACACGAACACGAGGAGTATATAGCATGTTTACGCCAAAAGTGCGCGTATAACTAGACGCTTGAGCCAATGCTTTATCTACTGTTTTTTGCAACTGAGCCGTGATAGTATCTTCGCTATCTTTATCTGAAAAAGTTGGGGAATTTGCTTCTTGTGTCGCCCAATATCCTAAAGATTGAAAACTCCACGGGTGATTAGCCGCTAACTTTGCCTCAGCTGTATACACGTTTTTATTTTTATCTGTGCCTGTTTCATAACTAGCTATTACTTTGTTGCAAATATCACCCGTGCTAATATCAACACCGAGCAAAATTAAAGAGTTAACCTCTGTTGTTATATCTCCATTTGTCGCAGCTTTTGAAGGGTTAACATAAGGTTGCAAGCAGACCTGCCCGTGTGTGTTCATTACTATATAACCATTTGCAACGTCTGCCATCTTTTGCATAGCTGTTAAACGGCTTTTCCCATGTTCGCATATCCACGCGCTAGCAAGTTTCGCTTGCGTGCTTTGTATACCACTATCAACAACATATGAAAAGCCACCCGTCCCACAAAGAGATTGAAACATTTCCCACGCCGCTTTGCCTTTATTAAACGTCATATTTGAAGGCAATAAATCATTGTCTAAAAACCTCATAGCAGAATACAAATCAAGTGAACCCGTTATGCGCCCGCGCGACAAGTTATTAGATGTACTTTGAGGAATAAGCGTTGCAAGCTCCTCTGTTTCAACTTCACCATTTAGGCTTGCTTTATGCCATATTCTAATAGCACAATGTTTTGGAATTTCTGTTCCGTCAAAATCAAGCGTCGCAGATACTCTGTAATCGCCCCTATAAGTTTGAGTTATTTTGCCACCTGTAATACCATCTAGCCAGCATATATGAACATTTGGACTCCGTGTATCCACGCATTCAAAAGAAAACTCATTTTTAATGCCGCTAGCGCTCCAGTCAAATTCAGCCATTGCCTACCACCTTACAGCTAACTGAAACATCAAGTAATTTGCTATTAGTAGGACTTTCAGTTGAGCGGTCTAGACTTTCAATAAAGACCTTATATTTTTCTCCGTTTGGCATTCTTAACACCCAGTCAGCCTGTGAAGTCAATACATCAAGGTCAGCCTTCCAGCCATCCCCGCCTGTAATGCTAGAGTTAAGCATTTGAGCGTCTACTTTAATAGTTTTTGAAAGTGAACCGCCATAGCGTGAAATAGGATAATCGCGCCCTACTACATCTATGACTTCACCCGCTATTTCATCATTTAAGGTGATTGATTGATTATATTTAAGGCGAACACTCCCATATAAAGTATTATCAAAACAAACTAAACCTTTAGATGGTACTTCCACGTTATTAAAATAGACCGTTCTAAAATCTCCATCAACTACAGGCGAAACTCTTACAGTCATAACAACATCTAAAGGCGGAGTCTCTACGATAAGCGTCCATTCTGTATTTGTACTATTAGGCTCCATTGTATAAGTCTCAACACATTGCTCGCCCGCGATAGTTTTCCATGTAAGAGCACAATTCACCGCATCATATGCAGCGCCCGTTTCACTTTTTACTATACACTTGAGTTGTTGATTATCTGAATAATATGCAAGCGTAGGTGTTGAAATGTCTGCTTCTTCATGCGTTGCGCATGTAAATATTCCATGCACTATAGACGCTGGGCCTGAATAGTATCTATAAGGTGCGCTTACTCCCAGCCATCTTTTATATTGCTTGCCATCTTCATACGCATAGAGGTCGGATGTTTTGAAATAAGTTGTTGATTTATTCGCTACAATGCCTTGCGATAAATAAAACCAAAATT
>CAVEKR010000060.1:0-7205 GCA_963616365.1 Bacteroidaceae bacterium | reverse complement strand
AGATTAAAGCAGCTGAAAGGCTTAAACAGCCAAAATTTCAGCTGCTTTTTTCTTGCCTTGGCTGCTTTTTTGGGCTGCCTGTTTTTTCTCAATCCAGCTGCTTTTTTAGCACGATTGCTTTTTTGAATTAGATGCTCTTTGTCTGTTCTAAGACATAAGCATAGAGTTTGTTTTTAGGGATATTGAACTCTTTAGAAAGTTTGCGCACTAGAGCAGATGTGCTTGTGCCTTGTGCAAGCTCATCTGCAATGCGCGCATTTAATTCTGTGTTTTGCTCTAGATTAGCGTCTGCGCCTGCTTCTTTACCGCCCTGCTTTATATCCTGCTTTATTTGCCCATAACCAACAGGGGCAACTACAAGCACAATCTCTCCTTTAATAGAAGGGCGCGCTTCTAAATTTTCTAGTAGCTCACCCGCAGGCAGTCGCAATACTTCTTCATGCAGCTTGGTAAGCTCTCTACAAAGTGCCACACAGCGCTCCTCACCATAGGTTTTAACAAGTGCTTTAACGCTTGCAATAACACGATGCGGAGATTCATAAAAAATGAGTGCTGCATCTAGACTTTTAAGCTTTTCAAGCTCAGCACATCTTTGGGAATCTTTGCGCGGCAAAAATCCCCCAAAATAAAAAGAGGTGCTCTGAAACCCAGCTGCTACCAAAGCGCAGGTAACAGCAGAAGCTCCAGGTAGCACCTCAACTTCAATATCATTTTTTCTTGCAGCATCTATTAGATAAATCCCAGGGTCGCTTATGCCTGGCATACCTGCATCGCTGCAAAAAGCAATATTTTTACCCTCTTGCAATAACTCGATAATTACAGGTGTTTTGCTTGCAATTACGTTTTCATCGCAGCGCATGAGACGCGGCGAATTTTTGATAACACTAGCGTGGTGTTCGCCATTATTTATCTTAAAATGAGATAAAAGCTTGCCTGTTACGCGCGTATCTTCTGCGCACACGACATCTGCGCTGCTCAAAACATCGAGCGCGCGCAAAGTCATGTCGCCCAAATTTCCAATGGGCGTAGGGATTATAGAAAGCTTTCCAGCCACTTGCTTATTATAAAAGCTAGTCTTAACCTAAACGACAATATATTTGACAAGGTCAATGACGCGCTGCGAATAGCCCATCTCGTTATCATACCAGCTAATGCACTTTACAAAGTCGCCTTGACCGTTGCCGAGCACCTTGGTCAAGCCCGCATCAAAAATACTGGAATACCTTGAACCTATAACATCAGTGCTCACAATCGGGTCTGTGCAATATTGCAAAATGCCCTTCATCGGTCCTTGAGCTGCTGCTTCCATAGCGGCGTTGATCTCTTCTGCGGTAGTTTCTTTTTCGAGTTCGCAAACCAAATCAACCATAGAACCAGTAGGGCAAGGAACGCGCGTTGCCATTCCATCAAGCTTGCCATTTAGCTCAGGAATAACCAAACCAACAGCGCGAGCAGCACCTGTTGTTGTAGGAATTTGGCTCAAAGCCGCAGCGCGCGAGCGGCGGAAATCCTTGTGATGAACATCGAGGATTTTTTGGTCATTAGTATAGGAATGTATGGTGTTCATAAAGCCGCGCTTAATGCCAAAATTATCATTTAGCACCTTGGCAAAAGGAGCCAGGCAATTGGTAGTGCAGCTTGCATTAGAAATTACATGCATAGTGTTTTTATCGTAAATGCCTTGGTTAACGCCCATGACAATTGTTGCATCAACTTCTTTACCAGGAGCGCTAATGACAACTTTTTGCGCGCCATTATCCAAATGCTGCTGGCAGCTCGCCTTGTCTTTTAGACGGCCAGTGGATTCGATAACAACCTGCGCACCTACGCCTTTCCAGTCAAGCTCTGCAGCATCGCGCGTTTGAAACGCCTTGACCTTATGCCCATCGACCACCAAAGCGCCGTCTTCTGCGTGCACATCGTCAAAAACCTGTCCCTGACAAGAATCGTATTTTACCAGATAAGCGGCGCAATCAAGATCGCTTGGATTATTGATAGCAACTACCTCTACCTCGGGGTCAAGCTCTGCAATCCTAAACGCAAGACGTCCAATGCGCCCAAAACCGTTGATTCCAATTTTTACTGTCATGAGAAAACTCCTTTACAAAATGCTGGTAAACACATTACTAAGCAGCCAAGTGTGCATGTTGGCGAACACCTTGCTAGTAGCAGGCATGCTGCTCATGGCGAACGCCGTGTTAATAGCAGGTGCGCTGTTCATGGCAGGCGCGCTACTGGCGGTAGGCGCGCTGCTTAAAGTGTTACCCAAAGCTCTACTAAAAGCTGCTAAAAAGCCCATGTACGTTCATTGTACACGGGCTAGAACACTAAAAACGCAAGGCTTGCAAAAATCCAAAATTTTAACTTGTTGCTAGGTGCAATTTATTGGCATCAAAGTGCATGTGCAAGACATCGCCTACCTCTGGCAGGTCTTTTGGATCAACTGCAAGTTTATCAACTTTCCATTGCAGGCGAGCATTCTCGTTGCCATTGGGCGGCATCAAGACAATTGTTCTTACAAAACGACTATCAGATGTTCTATAGACCTTTAAATCGTAGGCGTTCTCTCCACCTTTATCTGCAGGAATGCGACGCATATGAAAAGCGCGAACACCAAGATAGCGCACATCATCTGGTATTTTTTCACCCTTGGTTACATGCAGCTTTATACCCCAATCGGTCGCCTCGATGTGTTCGTCATCAAGCTTTTTGCAAGCAGAAATATTTTTACAACCAGATAAGCGCATGGTGGCACGAGTTGCAGGATAATCTACAATTTGAGTGGTAGGACCCATCTCTACAATCTTGCCCTCGTTTACCACAGCAATGCGGTCACAAAAACGGAACGCCTCGTCAATGTCGTGGCTGACGTATAAAATAGTGCCAGGATAAACATCAAATAAGTCAAGCAAATTTTGCTCAAGAGCGCTTTTTAAGTGAGCGTCAAGAGCAGAAAATGGCTCATCAAGCATAAGAATTTCTGGCTTTGCAGCCAACATACGTGCCAAAGCAACGCGCTGCTGCTGACCACCAGATAAATGCAAAGGAAAACGCTTTTCAAAGCCTTGCAAATTAAAGAGCGCCAAATATTTGCCAACCAGCTCTTTTTGCTCTTCTTTGCCCAAATGATTATCCATTCCAGCTGCAACATTTTGCTCAACTGTCATATTGGGGAACAATTGATAATTTTGGAATAATAAAGCAGTTTTGCGAACACGCGGGGGCAAATCAATCTTTTTTTCACTGTCAAAAAATACGCGGTCGTTTACAACAATGCGCCCCTTATCTGGGTGCTCGATACCTGCAATGCAGCGCAAGGTAAAGCTTTTTCCGCAGCCAGAAGCCCCTAGAAAACCCAAGGTCTCTGATTCAGCTTTAAAGTGAACATCTAAGGTGAAATTAGCAAGCTCTTTTACTATATCTACTTCAAGTGCCATTATTTTTGCTCCTCACTCTTAGTGTTTGTATTACTCTTGTCTTTGCGGCTGGCATCTATTGCGCTCTTATAGAGATTCTCATCACAACCTTTACAGCTGGCAGAGCCCTCACCAGCAGAGTCTTTGCTGGCAGAGCCTTTGCTGGCAGAGCCCCCATCGTTCTTACTAGTGGGGTGTTCGCCATCATCGCAGCCGCAGCTATTAAGGTGTTCGCCATCATCACTGCAGCTCTCACAGCTAGCGTGGTGTTCGCCATTATCATCATGCGCAGCCGCCGAAGACTTTTCAGCCGAAGACTTCTCTCCCGAGGACTTTCCATTCGACCTTGCGCCAGGGCTTCCTAGCAGCTCGTAGGCGACCTCTTTATTGATGCTGACCATATTGGCATCTGATGTTGCATTGCCAAGCTCCATGTTCTCGCTTTTAAGCTTGCGAGCAAGCTTTCCACCAGCGCTTCTGTAGCGCGCCACGTGCGCGGAATAAATGTTGATTATCAGAATTATTATAAAACTGATGATGATAACGACAACAACCCAAAACACAGCTACAGCCGTGTTGTTTCCCATCCACGCAAAGTAAATGGCAATCGGCATGGTCTGAGTACTGCCTGCAAAATTGCCCGCAACAAAGAGGGTCGCGCCAAATTCTCCCATGGCGCGCGCAAAAGAAAGCACCAGCCCAGAGGCAATGGAAGGCCATGCAAGCGGCAACATAAGACGCGCAAAAATCCTATGCTCAGGCCAGCCAAGGGTTCGCGCTGCATCAAGCATGTTTACATCCAGCGACTCAAAAGCTCCAAGCGCTGTTCTGTACATGAGCGGAAACCCAACAACCACAGCAGCAATTACAGCAGCAGGCCAAGTAAAGACCAGCTCTATGCCATGATCTATGAGAAAGTTTCCTATGGCGCTTGATTTTCCTAGCAAAACGAGCAAAATAAAACCGCAAACAGTTGGCGGGAGCACCATCGAGATTGTAAATAGCGAGTCAAAAACGCCCTTCCAGCGGCTTTTTACATGCATGGCGCGCCAGGCAATCAAAAGTCCAAAAACAAAGATAAAAAGCATTGCCACAAAAGAGGTCTTTAAAGACACCCAAAGCGGTCTATAGTCTAGGTTTTCTGGGTTCAAAAAGTTCATGAGGTCTTCAAACCAGCCGCCGCTTTCTGTAACCGTTACCTGCGAATACGGCAAAAGCTGCCCGCGCAAAACAAACTCAGCACAAGACTTTGAGTTGCTAATAGATTCCCCTGTGCAAGACAGATAATAATAGCCGCTTTCTATCTCTGTGTTAAACGAATATGTAATGCCATCTTGCTCATAGATGTTGTCGCTGGTAAAGACCCATGGTTGCTCAAGACTTGATAGCTTGGTTCCGCTGTTGTACAACACATCGTCAACAGTTTTGAGCATGGTCTTTAGGTTGTCTTGATCTTTTTGACTTGTGATATCAAATTCTGCTGACTCGGCAATTTTTGGCGGAACATAAACAATAATCGTGCTGCTTGTGGCAGCTAGCGCCAAACGGTCAGCATTATTTTGACCCATGGCAAAAACATAGCCATAGTTTTTGTCTTGATAGGTTTTTTTGAAACCTGTTTGCACGCGTTCAAAATCTTGAATACCAAATGAAACACCTTCAATCTTTGTAGATTGCGGCGGAATTTGCACACTAGCTGCAGAATTACTATTGGCAAATGCTGCAGTTGGCATTAAAGATGTGGCAAGCAATGCAGCGATACAAACAAAAGTACCTATTATTATGGCGAACACCACAGCGCAAATGTTTTTAGATAAAAGCTTCATAAACAACCCCTTAAAAGGTCTTAACAAGAAACAAAAAGCAAAAAGCAAAAAAGCAAGAAAAGCAAGAAAAGCGCCGCAGCTAAAAACTTTGATTAACTGCGACGCCTTTTTAAGACTTGCTAAATATGTTTAGTGCGCATCTATTCTTTACCAATGCACAAACTCACATTATTGAGCAAGCTCAAACCCATACTTAGAGAAGATCTCTTGAGCAGATGGGTCAGTGGTGCAAAAGTCGAGGAACTTGTTTGCTTCTTCAGCGTGCTTAGAATTAGTCAACACAGCGCCAGGATATTGAATGGTCTTGTGAGAATCTGCAGGACAAGTAAATGCTGTCTCTGTGCCGCTGTAACGATAAAGATCTGAAGTGTAGATAAAGCCAATTGTTGCATCTCCAGAAGCAACGTGCTGAGCTACTGTACCTACCTTGTCACAAAGATCCATCTTGTCTGCAATAGAAGAAGCATAGCTGCCACCTTCTCCATCTGTGCCACCAGTGTATAAGCCAACAGAAGCTAATGCTTGGTTAGCATATTTACCAGCAGGAACAGAAGAAGCCTCGCCTACAGCAATCTTACCTTCAACGTTAGCAACATCTGCAATTGAGTTGATGTTAACATTTGCACCAGCCTTTTTTACAATGATAAGATCATTGGTAAACATGTTTGTGCGGGTGTCTGAGACAATGTAATTAGCTGCATCATCCATAGAACCTTTTGAAGCAGTGATCAAAACATCAACATCTGCTCCGTCTTCGATCTTTTTGACCAATGTTCCAGAAGCCTCAAATTGAGTATCTTTAAAAGTTACTCCAGAGTTTTGCTTGGAATAAAGATCTTGAACCTCAGGCAAAGCCTTTTGTAGTGAGTTTGCTGCATAAACTTGCAACTCAACACTCGATGTGCTGCTAGAAGTTGTGCTAGAAGAGCTACTTGATTTGCTGGAGTCACTGGAACTATTTGAGCCAGAGCATCCTGCAAGTCCGATAGCTGCGACCAGCCCGCAAGCTAGCAATCCGCATACAAACACGCGTCCGAATTTCTTACCGTTCATAAAAAACCCTCCTTTGGGTCACGTGCGCGCTACCCTTTATTTGCGCGCGAAACTGTTGTTCATTATACATAATGAACTAGAGTTTGTGAACAATATTTTTGCTTGCAAATAAAAAATCTAAAAATTGCGCTTATGAACGCCTTTCACTATGCGCTTATGCACGGCTTTTAATATAATGGCGTGCCCCCACACCAGTATAATGACGTGCTTCCACACCAATATAATGACGAACACCACACGCGCTTTGAGCAACACGATTGACGTCAACCTTTTAATCCAGATTGAGTCTTTTGTTATTTACATGCATCATTTACGATAATTGAAAGATAGCGACCGTCAAAAGCATGTCCCCACCAATGTTCTTTGTCCGTATATTTTTCAACACACGAAATAGATGGTGGTTCTATATTTTCTTCATGTAACAAATTTAAGACACTTTCGATGTAGGGTACAGTATTTGGAGCACCATCAGGTATGGCTGTGTAGGCATATTCCATTGCAACATCATAAATGGAGTGCATTATTGTATCTAAACCTGCATCATTTATGGGGATGATAGATTTAAACATTTCGTAGTCGTTGTTGGAAAGATATTCAAAATCCGATTCTTTATAAGTATCAAACTCATAGAGATATTCTGGGATAATCTCCATATAACGATATGCACTGTTATCAATATAGTCACTGTCATCGCAGATTTTCCACATCATATCATCCACAGGATTCCAGTCACGATTTGGATACTTTGTAACCACATATTTTTCAAAGCACATTATTAAATATGCAACTCTACCACGAATAGAAAGTTCTTTTATCTTTAAACTCATAAGTAGCCTCGCTAAATATACTTAGTGCGAATTAAGTTTTTCGCTGCGAATTGTTTACACCAGCGTTCGGCCCACTATCCTAC
>CAVEKR010000059.1:0-7371 GCA_963616365.1 Bacteroidaceae bacterium | reverse complement strand
CAACCTGTTTAACATGCTGCAAAGTCATAGAGCTTATGGGGACATGGATCATATTAAGCTCATAAGCGGTACGCCTGATTTGGGCGGCGTTGCAGACCATACAGCGTTTTTTCCAGGGTGTTCGCTATTTGCATATGCACCTGAGCTGACAAATAAGGTCAGCGAGTGGCTGCGTGAAGAAAAACTTGCAGCTTATACCCTTACTTTTTGCTGCGGAGCAAGCTTTTATGACCCTGGATTTTTTGAAGAGTTTGACGCCTACAAAAAGGCAGCTTGTGAGTTTTTACAAAAACACGAGATAGAGCACTTGATTATTACCTGTCCTCATTGCGAGCATTTATTGCCAGAGTTTTTGGAGGGTACAAATATTGATTTGGCTCGCTTGCCTGAGCTGCTCAAAAAGCACAATAAATTTGCAAGCGGCGAGCTTGCGAGCCAAAATACAACATTGACCTTTCATGATGCGTGCTATGACAGGGACAAACAAGTGTATGGTGAGCTTGCAAGACAGCTTTACTCAGAAGCCCAAATTAAAGAGATGCAGCATGCAAAAAAGGAGACAATGTGCTGTGGTGGCGGGGGCATGGTGAGCGTTTATGCTCGCAGTTTTTGTGAATACAGACGTCTTGCGCGCCTAGCAGAGGTCGACCAAACTCAAGCAGACGCCTGCCTGTCTACATGTTTTTCCTGCGTTAACTCCATGCAGCGCTCTATCAGAGAGATTCCTGTAAGGCATTATTTAGAAGCGGTTTTTGACGTCAAGATAAACTGGCCTGAGGTTTATGCTAGTGTTGATGCGCTTTATGCAGATGAGCGCACAGAAGACTTGTATAAAAGCGATGAGCCTCTTTTTGGCGAACACCCCACTAGCAGCAAGCAGGGTGTTTAACAAGAAAGTTGATAAAACGAGCAAGGGGGCACGCCAAAAAATTGATAAGCAAGCAGTGGGGCATGCCATAAAACTTATGGTGGTGTTCCAAACCAGCATCGTGTTCGCCATGCGTATAAGTGCAGAACAAAAGAGGTGTTCGCCAAAAAACTGATGCTGGCGCTCCAAAACAACAGGGAGACACACCAAAGCAAACAGGGTGTTCGTCAAAAAAGAAAGAAACTTAAGAAATATAGCAGTTCATGAGCATTGAAATAAAAAAAACAAATTGTCATTATTGCGGATATTTGTGCGCGTTTGAGGCGCATATTGAAGACGGCAAGATTATAAAACTTGAGCCTGACGCGACGCGCTATCCATACGATACGAGCGTTTCTGCACGTTGCGTGCGTTGGGGGCTTAATGTAGAAAAGCTTTATGATAAAAGCCGCATTAACTATCCGCTGCGCCGTGTGGGCAAGCGCGGCAGTGGCAAATTTGAGCGCGTGAGCTGGGATGAAGCGCTAAGCGACATTTCAGAAAAGCTGCGCGAGCTCATCAAAGAGTACGGCGGGCATACGCTTGCTTCTTGCATTGGTGGACC
Source organism: Bacteroidaceae bacterium (assembly GCA_963616365.1). GTDB lineage: Bacteria > Actinomycetota > Coriobacteriia > Coriobacteriales > QAMH01 > CAVAWX01. The sequence continues at coordinate 5,899 of CAVEKR010000059.1, read as the reverse complement.
GCACGCGGTGTATTGGCCGCTTCATCGGCTGATGAGCTATGTGCAAAGCCCCAATAATATGGGCATAGGGCCGATTTGCTGGAACCCGCGCATTTGGATGGACACCATGACTTATGGCTGGTCAATTGAGTGCGACCTGCGCCCTGGGCTCACGGGCTGTCTGATTTTATGGGGCACCAATCCTGCAGAAAGCGACAATTCGCTTTTTTGGCGCAACGTGTCAAATTTTGTGCGCGGCGGCGGACATCTTATTGTAGTCGACACGCGACTTTCTAAAACCGCAGCTAAAGCCAGTGTTTGGCTGCATCCTTTTCCTGGTACAGACATTGTTTTGGCATATGGCTTGGCGCGCATTTTGATTGAAGAGAATTTGATTGACGCTGATTTTATCCAAAAGTGGTGCTATGGCTTTGATGAGTTCAAAAAGCAGGCTCTCTCTTACACATTAGAGCAGGTGAGCGACATTACGCAGGTCTCTATTGAAGACATGCAAAAAGCCGCGCGCCTCTATGGCGGAGACTATCCATCAGGGCTTTTGTCTGGCAGGGGAGTGGACCAAATCGGTCCAAACACAGCTCCGCTGCACAGGGTTTTGGCATCTCTTAGGGCCATCACGGGAAACGTCGATGTTCCTGGCGCGTGTTGCATTAACGAGGCGCCGCGATTTGCCTCAGAGCTTGAGCTTGAAGGGAGCCTTGAGCTAACGGATGCGGCAAAAAAGCACTGCTTAAATGTTATTGGCGAACACCCCTGTGGCGGTGCAGCTGTTGCAGATGTTGCGGGGAGCTTGGGCGGCAGTGATGACAATAATGGCGAACACCCCTGTGGCCTTCAAAGTTATAGCGGATATGCGCTAGCAGATAAGCGCACCTCAAAGCTTGGTAAGCATTTGCCAATGCGGTATTTGACCAGCGCTTTGCCGCTTCATGTGTGGAATGCAGCTATTGATTATGAGCCATATAGGATAAGTGCTTTGATTGTGGATGCTGCAAATCCGCTGGTTACCTATGCTGATACAAACTTGGTTATGCAGGCTTTACGTGCAATGGAGTTGGTGGTTGTTCTTGAGTTTGTCATGACGCCAACAGCGCAAATGGCAGATTATGTGCTCCCTGCAGCGGCAGCGCTTGAGCACCCATGTTTGCAGGCAATGGGTGGTGTTTCTGATTTTTGCTATGGCGGACCTGCGGCAATTGAGCCTCAATTTGAGCGCCGCGAGGATTATCAAATACTCAGAGAGCTTGCCCTGCGTCTTGGAGATGATGAGAAAAATTGGCCAGCAAAAAATTTGTCTGAAGAACTTGCACGCATGTTAGAGCCTGTTGGTATGGATTGGGATAATTTTTGTCAAATTGGTTTATGCGGGGGAACACCTCGCTATTTTAAGCATGAAGAAGTTGACCCTAACACAGGTAAAATGCGTGGGTTTGCAACTGAAAGTGGCAAAATTGAGCTTGCAAATCCATTTCTTGAAAGTTTAGGCGCTGGGCTTGTGGCAAAGTTTCAGCCAATAGAACACATTCATAAAAATGTCTCAAAAGATCCGCAGGTAGCCATACTTATTACGGGAGCTAGAAAGCAGCCCTATTGGGCATCGTCATATTTTGAAGTGCCTAAAATGCGGGCGCGCCACCCAAAGCCACTGCTTGAAATGTCTCAAAACACAGCAAATAAGCTGGGGGTTGCCCAAGATGATGAGGTTTTAATTTCTCGCCTTGATGCACCAGATGTTGAGGTTGTTCAATATGTAAACATCGCCACCATGCTTGATGGAGTGGTCAGCGCCGAGTACGGCTGGTGGTTTCCTGAAGAATTAGAAGGTTTTCCAAACTTTTCTGGATTATTTAAGAGTAATATAAATCTGTTAACACGCGGTTTTGTAGAAGGCAAACAAGAGCCGCTTATTGGTACGTGGATTTATAATGGCATCCCGTGTCGTGTTCGCAAAAAGGAGTGCTAGCCGCATGTGTGCTGGCGTTTGCAAAAAGTGACATGCTGGTGTGGTGTTCGCCATAAAGAACAAAAAACAAAAAGGAGTAGTAAAGATGCAAAAAAAGTATGCAATTCTCATTTTTTCTAAGCCGCCAATTCCTGGTTTGGTAAAGACGCGCCTCACGCGTGAGCGCGGGGGGATTTTTACAGAAGAGCAGGCCGCGCAGTTTTTTAAGCGCAGCTTGTGGGACGTGACCGAGCTTGCCATGTGGTGCATGGACGATTTGGCGGCTCTAAACGAGCAAGAGCGTGAGGCGAATGCGGGTGCTCCTGTTCGCACGTATGACCTTTTTGTTTCTACAACGCCAGAAAAAAACATGCAGCTTATGAAGGACACCTTGAATGAGGTGGGCAAATGGCCGCACGAGATTCATTATATGACTGATTCTGGCTCAAGTTTTGACGAACATTTTAATCAGGCGTTCCAAGAGATTTTTGACCAGGGCTATGAGGCGATTGTTTCTATTGGTGCAGATATTCCGACTTTGCCGCGCGCCCACGTGACGCAGGCGTTTCAGTGGCTTGACTATTTTAGTGAGGTTTTGGGAACGCCTGGATTTGTGCAAGCGCCTTGTCAGGAGTGCGGCACAAGTCTTGTGGGCTATAATTACGACACGCCAATTGATCACACTGACATTTATTACAACATGGGCGGTCGCCCTGCTCTAGATGGTTATGTGAGCAAGTTGCAAGACAAAAATATCCCGAATGCCTATTTGGCGCCTGTGGCAGATGTCGATGAGCCAGAAGATTTGGCGCATTGTTTGTCTTGTGCTCGCGCTTTGCGTCAGGCCGCTAAGTTTCAGACCGGCATTTATGTTCCGCGGCGTGTTATTGAGTGGGCAGATGCGGTTGGCATTAAGCCCGTGGCGCTTCCAAATGAAAATCACGACCCTCGCCAATACTTGGATGATGATGTAACAGGAGAGGACGCTCCAGCTCTAGCCCCTGAAGAGACCGAAGGCATTTTGAAGTAAAGATTATGAGTGAAAAGCATATTATTCATAAAGCTCAAGCATTGTGTCCTTATTGCATGGATGTTTTGCCTGCAGATGTTTATGCAGATGAGCAGGATAAGGTATGGATGAGTCGCACATGCAAAGAGCATGGAGAGATTAAAACATATGTATGGCCAGACGCCGAGCACTATGAGTGGTTGCGCGCTATGCATAGCACACCTACTGCTCCAAAGGTTCGCGATGCAAAAATTACAGATGCGTGTTGTAAAAGCTGCGGATTATGCCCAAGGCATTTGCGCCGCGGTACGCTTGTAGAAATTGAGGTTACACGCAGGTGTAATGCAAAATGCCCTGTTTGCTTTATGAGTGCAGATTTTCCAAGCGATGGCATCAGCTTTGAGCAAATCGAAGATTTGGTTTCTACTCTTGAAACAAAGGTAGGTCCTGAAACTGGTTTGCAAATTACTGGTGGAGAACCTACAGTGCGTAAGGATTTGCCAGAAATTGTTGCAATGGCTAAGCGTCATGGGTTTAATGGCATTGAGATAAATACAAACGGCATAGTTATGGGGCGTAGCAAAAAATATCTAGAAAAGCTGGTAGAAGCAGGTATTACAGGTGTTTATCTATCTTTTGATGGAGTGGATGAGGAGCCTTATGAACAAATTTGTGGCAGCGCTGCTATGTTAAAAGATAAGCTTGCATGTATTGAAAATTGCCGAGAAGTGGGCATTGAAGTTATTTTGTGCATGACAATTGTCAAAGGCATAAATGACCATTTGGTTGGTCAAGTTATAGATTTTGCTTGGCAAAATAACGATATTGTTTTAGGTATTGCACTTCAACCTGCTTTTAGTTCTGGTCGTTTTGAGCCAAAGTATTATGCTTCATATACTGCAGGAGATACCATTTTTGATATTGAAAAGCAGACTGACGGACGCATTAAGGTGCACGATATTATGCCTTTAGGCTGTTCAGACCCGCTTTGTGATACGGGCACGTTTTTGATGTTGCAAGAAGATGGCAGTTATATTCCAGCTACAAGGGGGCTAACGCGTGAAGAATATGTAAAGTACTTTGATTCTGCAAGCCCCCAAGGTTCTGTTTTGCCTGATATTTTGTACAAAAAGGGCGTAAACCTAAACCGCGGCATAAGCTTAATTATCATGAACTATATGGATGCCATGAGTGCAACTATGGAGCGCATGAGAGAATGCTCTATGCTTGTTACCATGAAAGATGGCAGCATTATTCCCTTTTGCAGCTATCAAATGACTAATGCGCAAGGGGAGCGTCTTTATGAAATGTGGGGTACAGGTGCTGACTAAAACGTAAATTAAGGAGCCGAGACTTTTATTAACGCCGAGTCTCGGCTCATAATGAACAAACGCTGCCCGACCGAGCGGGGCGCTCTACAAAGCATTATAGCAAATTTATTCCACCATAGCAAATTTTTTTCAAATTGTAAAAATAAAGTCAACTTAGGATGTGAGTTAAAGGATTATGGCAGCTAGAGAGCAAGAAAGCGAACACGCGCAAGAGAAAACGCAAGAGCGCATGCAAGATAATGCGGCAGGAAAAGCGCAATCACAAGAGCAAGCGCAACAACAAGAGCAGGTACACTCACAAGAAAAAGCGCAACCGCAGGAGAACGAATTTATCTTCATTCACAACGCAGATGCGTGTGTTGCATGTGGTTTATGTGTAGCATTTTGCCCTGAATACAGTCTTGAAGTGGGAAAAGACGGAAAGCCCGTTGGCACACAAATGCAAACTTGCGTAGGTTGCGATACCTGTTCTGGGCAATGCCCCAAGCGCGCCATTACTATTAAACGCAATGGTAGCCCTAAAGATTATGATCCCTACAAGGATGAAGAACGCGCAAAGCCAATTTCAGAAAAAGATCAAAAGCGCTACAAAGAAGCAGAAAAAATAATCATGGACGCTCTTGATTTGCGCTGGCATCCAGTATCTGTTGGGCTTATTGATATGGACGAGCCTCTGCCAGATGTGCCTTTTCCAGCAGAAAAACTGCGTTTTTGCCAAGCTATGAATGCTGCAAGGCGCGGAGCTTCTATTTTGCAGCCACCCCATTGCCATGCTTGCCCTGATGGAACATCAATTTTTGGCATGACGGGTGTTCCCCCAAAACTTGCAAGCGGAGAGATTTATGTTTTGTTCCACAAGGTGGTAAATGCTCAAGCTGCAGCTAAGATGGTTGGCGAACGCCCTGTTTTACCTCCGCTAACTAAGCGCGCAACCCTTTGCGAGCCCCTTGGAAAAACAACGCGAAAACCCGAGGTCATTGTTTTTACAGCAAAACCAGAGCAAATTATGTGGCTTTGCATGTCTATGTCGTATTTTGATGGGCATCGCCATGATTTTCATGCTTCTGGCTTTAATGCTCAATGCGTTGAGGCAACCCTTTTGCCCTTTACAAATGATGAGCCAAACATCTCTTTTGGCTGCTATGGTGGGCGTGCGTCAAGTGATATTGGAGAAGACATGATGTATATGGGAGTGCCAGAAAACAGGCTTGATACAATAGTTGAGGGCTGTAAAGAGCTGGCAAAAAAAGCTATTCCTCAAAGCCGCATGAAGATATATGTCCCGCCCATTATGTAGGCGTTGAGCAGCACAAATGAGTTGAGTGTCAAAGGCTCGAACAGAAAAGAATAAAGTGCTGAGCCACGTAAAAGGGTTGAGGTGCTAAACTGCCCAAAAAACAAAACGTTGAGCCACGCAAAAAAAGGCAAAGGGGGCTGCGGCAGAAATCTTGAACCAAAATTGGAACGAAGATAAGCAAAAAATGTACAGTAAAAAATAAAGCCGCAAAAACAAAGGCAAAGGCAAACTTTAGATTCTGACCTTATGCCCGCAGATTCACTTTCCGCTCACCTTACACTTGATGCAACAGTAGAAGAGGCTTACGGTGTAGACTTTAATGG
>CAVEKR010000058.1:0-7411 GCA_963616365.1 Bacteroidaceae bacterium | reverse complement strand
CAGTTCTTTATCTATGCACCATTTCTCACGCAAAATATGCAAGCACGACTTTTGAATTTGACTTTTGATTTAACTTTTGAATGCAGCGATATTTGAATGCAGCGATATTCGGTTGAAACATTCGGTTGAATTTGGCGGCATTTGACTTTGGATTTCGACTTTGGTCGATTTTGGATTTGTTTTGGTTTGATATGCAAGCATGGCTTTGAGGCGCAGGTTTAAGCTGCGGTCTTGATACGTAGCTTTTTAACGGTCTCGGCATGCAAGTATGATTTGAGGGTAGCGACCTTGGAGGCGTTATATTTTGGCTTACGAATTTTATGACATATTGGGTGTTGCGCGCGATGCCAGCGAGCAAGACATCAAGAAGGCTTTTCGTCGCAAAGCACGCGATTTGCACCCTGATGTAAATAAAGCTGATGATGCAGAAGAGCGCTTTAAGGAGCTCAACGAGGCATATGACGTTTTATCCGACCCTCAAAAAAAGGCTGTATATGATAGGTATGGTACAGCAGATGCTGCAAGTGGTTTTGGAGGGGGATACCAAAGTGTCGATATGAGCGACATTTTTGGTGGCATGGGAGACATTTTTTCTAGCTTTTTTGGAGGCGCTGCAGGCGGCAGGAGAGGTGCTGCTATGCGTCGCGAGGGGCGCGACATGAGCATTGGGCTTAGACTCACTCTTGAAGATGCAGCTACAGGTGTTAAAAAAGAGATTGTCTATGACAGACTTGCCCCATGCGAAGAATGCGATGGAACAGGTAGTGCCGATGGCGGAAAAATGAGCACATGTCCTACCTGCAATGGTTCTGGTCGAGTGGTAAAAGTGCAGCGCACAATTTTGGGAGAAATGCAAACAGCAACTCCATGTCCAGATTGCGCAGGCACAGGCTCTACTGTTCAAAATCCTTGCCAAGAATGTTCAGGTCAAGGAAGAGTTCCAGATAGAGAGCGCATAACGGTAGAAATTCCAGCAGGCATTAAAGATGGTCAGCAAATTTGCATGCATGGTCAAGGAGAAGCTGGCATGAATGGCGCTCCTGCAGGAGACTTAATAGCAACTGTCCGTTTGCAACCACATAAATATTTTGAGCGCGAAGGCGACAATCTCCACACACGCGCCAATGTTTCTATATCCCAAGCCTCTCTTGGTGCCAGCATTGAAGTTACAGGCATACTAGAAGGTGAGATGGTTGAGGTAGAAGTCCCTGCTGGTTGCCAGCCAAGCCAAGTTTTAAGAGTTAAAGGATATGGAATGCCGCGCTTGCGCAAAGCAAATAAGCGCGGAGATTTATATGTACATATAAACGTTGTTGTACCAAATAAGCTCTCTCGTAAGGCAAAAGATTTGCTAAAAGAACTCGATGCAGAGCTAGGAAATGAAGATTGTAAGAAACGTGTTCCAATTTCTGGGGCATAATCAATTCATTCGTGCTATTATATACAAGTTTGTAGTGCCTAAGCTTAAGCAAAGCGCAAAGGTGCGCCTAAAAGTGTGCGCTGTCATACGCTAGACGTGCGCCTAAAAGTGCGTGTTTAAGCGCTTAGGGTGTTTGCCCACATGCGTTTAGAAGCGCCACGGGTGGCTCGCCCGCAGCGCCTTAAAAAGCAACTCGGGTGTTCGCCATAAGTGTTTAAAGCACTAGCGTGCGCCCAGCTAAAAGCATTAATGCGCCCAGCTTAAGATAAAACCAGATATGAAAGGGTAAGTAAAAAATGGCAAACATTAAGTCGCAAAAAAAGCGCATCAAAACTAATGCAAAAGCAACCTTGCGCAATAAGTCTGCACGTGCAGAGCTTAAAACGGCAGTTCGTCGTGTGCATGAGGCTGTTGAAGCTAAAGATGCTGCCAAGGCACAAGAGCTTGCAAATAATGCAAGTCGCCTTTTTGACAAGGCGGTAAGCCGTGGCATCATCCACAAAAACCAAGCTGCAAATCGCAAGAGCGGTGTGCAAAAATTGGTGAACACACTCGCAAAATAAGCAGGCTAAGCTAAGCTGCGCGATAAGCAAAGAGCAGGTTGCACACGCCAAGCAATAAGCATGTTGCGCAAACAATAGGCAATAAAGCAAGCCGCGCATGCCAAGCAAGCTAAGCTATTTTGTGAGTTTTGATCGACGTTTCCTCTACGGGCATAAGGGCTGCGTATGAAACGGTACGGTTTTTGATCGGCGTTTCCTCTGTGAGCATAAGGGCTGCGCACGAAACGTACGGCATGAAAAGAAAGGTGTCTAGTTTATGGACTACATCCGAGCAATTGAGCAACAGCAAATCCGCGAAGATATTCCAGATTTTCCTGTTGGCGCCCACGTAAAGGTGCATTACCGCATTAAAGAAGGTAATCGCGAGCGTATCCAGGTGTTTGAAGGCGACGTCATTGCCCGCAAAGGCAAGGGCAACCGCGAGACTTTCACCGTGCGCAAAGTCAGTTTTGGCGTGGGTGTTGAGCGTACATTCCCCGTTAATAGCCCAAAAATCGAGCACATTGACGTGGACCGCATTGGTCAGGTCCGCCGCAATAAGCTCTATTTCTTGCGCGATAAGGTTGGCAAGGCCGCTCGCCTGCGTGAAAAGGGCTTTTAAGATACTTCTTTGGGATTGAATAAGCAACAAAGAGAAGAACTTCGCCGCCAAAAAAGTGCGCAGCTTTATGCGAACATGTATGAACTAGCTGCTGAAAAGCTTGGCATTCAAAAATTTGAAGCTAAAAATTTTAACGACGGAAATCTAGATGTTGAAAATTTTAATGACGGAGATTTTAGTAACAAAAATTTTGATGGCGAGAATTTTAATGGCGAACACAACAGTGGCAGCGGCATTTTTAATGGCGAACACCACACGGGCTTTGAAACTTGCTTTAAGAGTTTAGATGAAGCTTGTTTTGATGGTTTAGAAAGAGCTTGTCTTGTTGGCTTAGATGAAGTAGGACGCGGACCTTTAGCTGGTCCTTTATGTGTGGCAGCTGTTATTTTGCCAAACTCGCCTCAAATTGTAGGGCTTGATGATTCTAAAAAAGTCACTCCAAAGAGGCGTGAGCTTTTAGCTAAAGAAATTGAAGCGCAAGCCACATCAATTGGTTTGAGTTTTGTAGAACCTAGCTTTATTGACAGTTGCGGAATGAGTAAAGCCATTAAAATGGCTTTTAGCCAAGCACTTGATAGCTGCATGTCAAAGCTTAATGAAGGCGCAGGCAAAGCTGGTGATACTGGCGGCTTAGCAAAAGCCAGCGCCATAAGTGCCACAGCTAATGTAGCAGGCGCCGCAAGCGTTGCAACAAGTGCCGCAAGCGCGGCAGCTGGAAAGGCAAGCGGTACTAGCATTGCAATAAACGCCGCAAATGCCGCAGCTGAACAAGCAAACGTTGCAGCCAAAGACACAGACCGTATCAATCCAGATGTGGTTTTTGTAGATGGCAACCCGCTACACATTCATGAGAATGAAGTTAATGTGTTAAAGGGCGACGCAAAAATAGCTTGTATTTCTGCAGCTTCAATTTATGCAAAAGTCAAGCGTGATGCTTTGATGGAAACTTATGCAAAGCAATATCCTGAATATGGATTTGACAAGCATAAAGGCTATGGAACAGCAGCACATATTGAGGCAATAAAGAAATTTGGTCCATGTCTAATACATAGACGTTCTTTTTTGTCTAATATTCTTTCCCAAAAAGAATAGGGTTTGGTGTAAAATTTCAACTTGTGTGTTAAGTAACGTCCGTTTGGGCTTTTAAGTAAAGTCCGCCACGGTGTTCAGCGAAAAACCGCCAAGGTTAAAAGCAAAGGCTAAAAGCAAAGACCGCTAAGCTTTTTAAGCAAAGGTCGCCAAGTTTTTGAGCAAACGCCCTTAAGACTTTTTAGCCAAGGCTATTAAACCTAAGGTTGTTAAAATCGCTAAAGTTGTTAACAGCTTGTATACAACAGGAGTTTTAGATGACAGACAAAGGTAAGAAAACGCTTTCTGATGCAGAGTTAAGAAAACTCAAGTCACAGCGTGAAAAAGAGCGCGCAAAGCGCGAAAAAAAGCGTGAAAAGGATAAGGCACGCCAAGAACGCGATGCTAAGCGTTATGAAAAAGCAGCTGAGGCTGCCCGCAAAAAGGCAGCTACTGAAAGAGAAGCTGCCAAAAAGCGCGAAAATGACCCAAAGTATAAAAAGCGCATGGAAAAAGAAGCTGCTGCGCTTAAAGCTAAGGGCAAAAAAGAAATGGAGAAAAACCGTAAGCGTTCAGCAAAGAAGGCTAAAAAGGCTTCTAAGAGACGCGATAAGGTTGCTAAGCGCGAAGAAAAGCAGGGCTTGTCAGGAGTTGATACTTCTGGACGCCGCCGCCAGAGCGCGCCTGCAAGCAAAAAAGCTCGCAAGGCTGCTATTTATGGCAAAGACACAAGCGGTGCTAAAGGCTCTAAGACAAGCAAATCAAGCAGCAGAAAAGATGTTGCAGCAGGTGCATCACGCCATCGCCGCAACGCAAGAATTTCTCTAGTTGTTATTCTGATTGTAACTGTGGCTGCTGCATTTATGCTTTGGCCTCCACAAGATAAAATCACCATGGGTCTTGATATTCAAGGTGGTCTTTCTGTTAATTTGACTGCTAAAACATCTGATGGTGGAACACCAACTTCAGATCAAATGGATGAGGCACGTCAAGTTATTTCTTCTCGTGTTAATGCATCTGGTGCATCTAATGCTTCAGTGCAAACTCAAGGGTCTAACGCATTCTTGGTGCAAGTTCCTGGAGAGGCAGATTCAGATTCCATATTAAATACCTTATCTAGTCAAGGTGTCTTAGAGTTTGTTCGTGCAGATAAAATTGAATCAGACACTGTTACAAATGCGCTAGATCAAGGCATTTATGGCATGAACTTAAAAGATCAAAATGCCACCTATGAGAGCTTTATGAACGGCGATCATATTACAAATACAACAGTGGATAGACCTCAAGGTTCTGCAGATTATGCTGTTAATTTGCAGCTTGATTCAGAAGGCACCCAAGCTTTTGCTGATGCATCAAGAGACCTTGTTTCTACAAATGGCAAAATTTGTATCGTGCTTGACGGTGTAGTAAAGAGTGCTCCTGCAGTACAAGCTGCTATCACAGATGGACGCGTACAAATTACTGGTAGTTATACATCAGAAGAGGCAAATGACTTAAAGGCAATCATCGATTCTGGTTCTTTGCCTGTGTCTTTGACAGTTGAATCTTCAAGCACAGTAGGTCCTACCTTGGGTAACAGTGCTTTAATGGTTGGCGTTTTTGCAGCTTTGATTGGTTTGGCAGTAGTTATTATTTGGTTGCTGTTATTCTATAAGGGCTTAGGTCTTATGGCTGGCGTGGCAATTTGTATCATGTCAATTATCTATCTAGGTCTTTTGGCGTTGCTGTCAAGCTTGCAATGGTTCTCTCTTACCTTACCAGGTGTTGCAGGTATCATTGTTAATATTGGTATGTCGGCAGACTCCTCAATTCTTATTATGGAGTGTTTCCACGAACAAATACGGCAAGGCAAATCCGTTAAAAGCGCCTCTATCTCTGGTGTTCACGAAGGTATCTTTACCTCAATTGACGCTGACTTAGTAACGCTTGTTTCTGCTTTGGTGCTCTATTTTGTAGCAGTTGGCGATGTACGCGGCTTTGGTCTTACCTTGGCATTAGGTATTTTGTGCGACTTGCTCATTATGGCGCTATTTGCCGGACCGATTATTCGCCTGCTTGCCCCACGTATGATTGCACGCCATCCAGGCTTTTGGGGCACTATGGATGATGTTAACGAAGGTCGCTATATGAATAAACTTATCGAAGGCAAAAAAGAAGAAAATGCTGAACAGGACAAGCTCCCAGGCAAGGCTTCAACTAAAGCCCAAGCTAAGGCGTCAGCTAAAGCCCAAAACAAACCTTCAGCTAGAACTTCTACTAGAACAGGAGGTGCGCGTACTCCACGTGGCATCTCTGCTAAAAAGGAGGTGAAATAAGCATGTATTCACTCAGACCTCATAAGCATTTTAACTTTGTTAGTGCTTGGAAATACGGCTTTATCATCTCTGCCATTTTGATTGTGCTCTCTATTGCAGGGCTAATCACAAGCTTTGTTGTTACTGGTTCGGCCTTAACGCTTGGAACTGAGTTTTCTGGTGGTACATCAATTCAGGTATCACAGGCAGGTGATGTGACAGAAGAAAAATTGGTGGAAAGCTTTAATTCTGCAGCTTCAGAACTTGGTATTAATACTTCAATTTCTCAAGCTCAGACCACTTCTTCTGCTTCAGGAGAAAGCGGCTTTTTGCTCCGTACTACAGATACAGATTCAAATAACACAAACTCAATCATGAGCAAGGTTGAAGAAAACTTAAGTATCAATGCAGATAATGTTACTGTTAATACCATTAGTGCAAGCTGGGGTTCTTCGGTTATTTGGAGTTCAATCATTGCATTTATCATTTCTTGTATTGCAATCTTGATTGTTATCACCTTCCGTTATCGCGAGCCAAGAATGGGTGTTGTAGCACTTATTACCTTGTTCCACGATATGTTTATCGTTATTGGTGTTTATGCGTGGGCAGGAATGTTTTTCCATATGGAGATTACTGCTGATGTTATCGCAGCTCTGCTAGCTATTATTGGTTATTCGCTTTATGACACAATAGTGGTGTTCCACCGTATTAGTAAAAACTCAAGTCCGACCATGCGTATGTCCATGAAGACCTGTGCAAATCAATCTCTAAACGAGATTATTGTTCGTTCGTTAAACACCTCAATAACCTCAATTATCCCAGTATTTTGTATGCTCATTCTTGGAACAGACACATTGCTTGACTTTGCATTTGCTATGTTTATCGGTATGATTTTGGGCGTGTATTCAACGCTTGCAATTGCAACTCCGGTATACACCTTATGGAAGTGCCGCCAGCCTGAATTTGCAAGGCTTGAGAAGAAGTTCCCTTATGTTGTTGAGCAATCCGCCTTTACAAAGCCAATGCTTAAGCAAGCCAGAAAAGATTGGAAAGTAGAGAACAAAGAAAAGCTACTCCAAGAGGCTAAGGATAAAAAAGAAGCTAAGGCAAAATGGCAGGAAGAAAAGAAAAAGATTGCAGACGAAAAAGCGGAGCGCAAAAAATTGGCTGCTGCTAATAAAAAGGATTCAAAAGCTGGCGGCAAAAAAGATAGTGATAAGAAAAAGGATGACGAACACCCTGCTAGCAAGGCTAGCTCATCTAAAGATGAAGCAAAAAAAGAAGCCCCTAAGAGTTTTGATGTAGCTTTTGGTGCAAGCACCAGCTCTAGTACTAGCGCTAGTGTTAAAGATACAGCTGGCAAGGCTAATTCTGATGAGGCAAGCTCTTCTGAAGTGGAAGCTGATGCTAAAGAGACAGCTGACGCGCCAAAAGAGGCAGATAGTAGCAACGACGAAGCTAGCGC
>CAVEKR010000057.1:0-7424 GCA_963616365.1 Bacteroidaceae bacterium | reverse complement strand
GTTATGAACCACGAAGTTTTAAAGAGCGTTATTTTTGATCAACATGATGTAATCAAAAGCACAGAAATTGTTGATCGTAGGTATACTTTTGAAAAAGAAGCTAATTACGTCTTAACAGGTTTGCGCAGAGCAGGAAAGTCAACCATTATGCATAAAGCAGCTCGTAACTTGCTTGAGGCAGGCGTTAGTTGGAATCAAATTATCTCTGTCAATTTTGAAGACGAGCGTATGGCTGAGTTTACAAAAGCCGACTTTAACGATATCGTTATGCTTGCATCTGAAATGAGCACAGATGAACCATATTTTTTCTTTGACGAGATTCATAACGTTTCAGGCTGGGAAAAGTTTGCAAGGCGGCTTGTTGATGGCGGAAAACATGTTTGGATTACGGGTAGCAATGCACACATGTTAAGCTCTCAAATTGCAACAACATTGGGTGGGCGCTATTTTATCAAGCATATAACACCATATCGCTATGACGAGTTTCTTCTTGCACGGCAAATCCAATTTGATGAAAATGTAAGATCTTCAACAAAAGGAAAAGCTACTTTATCGGCTGCTTTTGATGATTTTTATAAAAATGGCGGATTTCCAGAATCGCTGCGTTATTCAAATGTTCGTGCCTATGTTGAAAGTATTTACCAAAAAGTACTGCTAGGCGATGTTGTTGCACGTAACAAAATTCGCAACCCAGATGCTTTGCGACTTCTTGTGAAAAAAATTGCTGAATCTGTTTGTAATGAAATTTCTGTATCGTCGCTGCATGGTTGCTTAAAAGCACTAGGTTATGATGTTGGGAAGGGCACTTTGATTGAATACATCGAAAAGGTACAAGAAGCATATTTGCTATTCGATGTAAAAAATGCTGTTGCAAAATTTGTAGAACGAGAAGGCAACCCAAAGCGGTATTTTAGTGACAATGGTCTGCTCAATTTATTTTTAGTCAACAACCAAACTGCTCTTTTAGAAAACGTAATTGCAGTTGCAATGAAGGATAAATATGGCGAGAATTTACATTACTTAAAGTCCAATAAGCACGGAATTGATGTTGACTTTTATGTCGCAGAAGAGCATTTAGCAGTGCAGGTCACTTATGCATTAACTGACACCTCAAAACCTCGCGAAATTTCCAACTTGGTCAAGCTTGCAAAAGTCGATTCCAATATTGAGCGTTTTCTTATTGTCACAAAAGAAGATGAAAAAGAAATTATCGAAGATGGTATAAAAATTGAGGTTCTCCCAGCATGGAAGTATCTTTTGGAGCTAGCAGTATAGAAAAGCAACAGCGACTGTGGGACCGAATGGTTCTGGCAGTATGCCGTGCGTTGATGTAAAGGGGGCTGCTGCTCTTTAGAGCGTCTTTCAAATTTAGGACACCATTTTGCTTTTTGCACATTGCCTTTTGCGCGCTACTTTTCGCACATTGCCTTTTACGCATTACTTTTCGCGCACTGCCTTTCGCTTTTTACGCACTACCTTTTTGCGCAATTTTTGTGTAATTTCATAGAAAATAAACTTACCAAAATTTTTGATTTGGTCTATAATCTTAAACTCGAAAAAAGATGCTGTTGTCATACATGTTATCAACATGGCTTTTCTCTTAAAAGTGCTGATGTGAATAGCAGTCATTTCTAGGTATCTTAAAAAATAAATCCAAAAGAAGGAGAAAAATTTATGAATGAAAAAACACCTATAGCTTTGCTTAGTGTCCTGTTTGCTAGTGCGTTTTTAGCAGGATTTAACGAAAACCTAGTCAATATGGCGCTAATCTCAATTATGAACGATTACTCAATCGATTCGATTACAGCACAGTGGCTTGTTACTGGTTATATGATAGTTGCCACTGTTGTTGTTATGAGTATGGCGTTTTTATATCGCAGGTTCAGTTTGCGTCAACTCTACTTTTCTGGCGCAATTTTTAGCATTGTTGGATCTGCGCTTGGGCTTTTTGCTCCAAGCTTTGAAATATTAATGATAGCGCGCCTTATTCAAGCACTTGGAACTGGTATTTTTATACCATTAATGATGAACACAATTTTAGTTGTTACCCCTAAAAATAAGTTGGGTCAATTTATATCAATAGGTGGATGCATGATAACTTTTGGACCTGCATTTGCACCAGTAGTTTGCGGAGCTATTGTTTCCAGTTTTGGGTGGCACGCCATATTTTTTCTGCCAACCGTTATTACGGCAGCTCTTGCAATAGTTGCAATTTTTACTATGAAAAATCTCTCTACTAGTCCAGCAAAGCTAGACGTACTATCAGTTATTCTAGCCACACTTTTGCTGTTTACTCTAAGTTTTGGATTGTCAGAAATAATGATTGATGTTACGCTCGGTGCTATTTCTCTTGCTCTTTGCGTTGTTATTGCTGTTCTTTTTGTTGTTCGCCAAAACAAAAGCAAAAATCCGCTTATCAACTTGACTCCGATGAAGTCTATACGTTTTTGGCCAGCGATACTTTTAAACACTTTTGCTATGATGGGAACCTTTTCTTGCAGTGTCCTTTTGCCAGTTTATTTTGAAGGCGCATGTGGATTAACGCCACTTATTGCTGGTCTAACTCTTTTAATACCTGTTCTTTGCAACTGTGCAGTAACGCTCGTTGCAGGCAGAGTTTTTGATAAATTTGGAGAATGGCCACTCTTACCTGCAGGGTTTTTTGTTATCGCTATTGGATTTTTATTGCTTGCGCTAACTTCAAGCAGCCTTAATCTTATTCCAGTTTTTATTGCTGCTATTTTAGTATATGCAGGAACTGGGTCTATTTTTTCACCCTCACAAACAGCAGGCTTGAAAACACTGTCAAAAGAAGAAAACCCGCACGGTGTAGCACTAACCACTACGTTTGTACAAATTGCAGCTTGCATTGGTCCTTCTCTCTACACTGGACTTTTATCTTTTGGACAAAGCACGTCCCCATTTGCCTCAACTAATGCACAGCTTGCCCTAGCTCAAGGATTTTCTCTTGCAATGGAAGTAGCAACTGGACTAGCTCTTATAGCTACAATTGTTGCTTTTATATATTCTAGAGCGGCTCGTGCTTATCAAAAGCAAGAAGTCAAAAAAGATTCGCTTACTATTAGTGCGCTTATGAAAAAGACGCCTTGGACTGTAAATGAAAACTCAAGCGTAAAAGACACCATGAAATTTATGATTGAAAAAGAAATTGGAGGAGTCCCACTTGTTGATGACGCGGGGCATCCCAAAGGCTTTGTTTCTGACGGAGACATAGTAAGATACATTGCAAACACAACAAGCGCAATTTCAACTCCATATGCCCTGCTTGAAATGGCAAGGACACAGTCTTTAGATGAAAAAGCAGCTGAGCTTTTGACGCTGAATGTAAAAACCATTGCAACGCAAAAAGTTGTTTCGCTAAACATAGATGATTCAATTGAAACTGCTCTTGACTTACTATCAAATCACAAGTTAAAGAAATTGCCAGTTCTTAAGGATAATAAAATCATCGGTACTCTAAACAGGAGCGATATTTTGAGGCTTATCATGAAAAAGTCACTAGCCTAAGCTCTAGCTTGCAATTGTCTCCTCACCTAGCACCCGCTTAAAACTAATTAAGCGGGTGCAGTAGATGATTTATTGGGCTTCTATAATTTGTCGTTTTATAATTTGTCGCTTTATAATTTATCGCCCCTATCTGGGATATCAACTTCCATGGAGGCGATATTTAGCTCTTTTCCCTGTATAATCACGGTGACCTTTGAGCCGCACTTGGGGCAAGTTTTATGAAAGCGGTCGTGCTCAAATTCATTGCCACAATCAAGACATTTGGAGCGCGGCTCAATAAAATTCATGATGAGCTCTGCCCCATCAAGGAGCTCATCTCCTTGGCTCACAGCCTCAAAAGCAAAACTCATGCACTCTTCTTCTACCTCTGTTAACCTGCCAATATCCAGGGTAATCCCTGTGATTTTGCTCGCATTATTTTTGCGCGCAACAGGTATCACAGAATCGATAATGCCTTGTATTAAACTAAATTCGTGCACAAGCTCTCCTTTAATTCATTCAAAACAAATGCTCAAATGCCTTAAAAATTGCCAACACTCCATAAGCGCGCAGCCAGCATAAGGGCGCGCCACCTTAATCAATAAAAAGCGCCGCCCGCCCTTCAATCAACTAGGCACGCCACCCACCTTTTAATCAACAAAAAACACGCCGTCTGCCTCGCCTTTTTTGCCGATAAAAGATCCGATAATCATAAATAGCAAAGACGACGAGATGCCAAGCACAATTTGATGCAGCCCAAAAGGTGCAAATTGAAGCGCCATATAAGTACAGTATATGACAGTTGAGCCGAGCATGGACAAAATAGCTCCCCATTTATTAGCGCGCCGCCAATAAAGACCAGCTACAAGCACCCAGCAAAAAGCGCTTTCAAGCCCTCCAAAAGCAAACATGTTGATTTTCCAAATAACATCTGGCGGCACAATCGCAAGCACAAAAACCAAAATACCAATACAGAAGGTAAAAATTTGTGAAAGCGCTGCAATTTTGCGTTCACTAAGGTGGCTGCCTTTATTGTGGCTAATTTTATTGGCGAACACCTCGGGACGCCCGCTCATATTATTAACGTTGTTGGCGAACGCCTCGGGATTGGCGAACACCTCGGGGCGTTCACCTTTAGTTTCACTCGAGCTATTAACGTTATTGGCGAACGCCTCAGGACAAACGCCGTCATTGCTAGTGCTACTGGCAAAATCGCTAGCGTGTTCACCGTCATGAGCGTGGTGTTTGCCATAATCATCAGCAGCATTAGCAAACGCCCCGTGGTGTTCACCATTATTTTCAAGGACGCACCCAGAAGCACGCTTGCCTATAGTGTGCAAAATGATGTCTTTTACAATCGAACTTGACGCCATGATAAGCAGCGAACTTACCGTAGAAATAGAAGCAGCAATGGGACCGATGATTGCAATACCGCAAAGCCAAGGCGGCAAAGAGGCAACAATAGCTGCAGGAATGATGTTATCGACCGAGCCGCCGTAATCTGCCAAAGTGCCACTTAGCGCCCCGTGTGCCAAAACGCCAAGGGCTGTTACTGTAATCATCATGACTCCGATAATGACAGTCCCGATTACAAGGGCTGAGCGCAGGGATTTTTCGTCCTTAACACCCATGCAGCGCATGGCAGATTGGGGCAAGGCAAAAGTAAAAACGCCAACGAGCAGCCATTGCGTAAAATATAGGCCAAGCGGCATATTGCCGCCACCAAAAGGGTCTAGGAGCTGCGGGTTTTGAACTTTCATCTGATCTATGATGTTAACAAGACCGCCCCCTGAATTAAGCAGCCCATATGCCAAAACTCCAATGCAAACAAGCATAGCAATTCCGCAAAGAGTGTCAGTCAAAACAACGCCGCGAAACCCGCCAATGCTAGTATAAATAACTGCTGCAAGACCAAAAAGCGCCAAACCCGCCACATAGCTATAGCCTGTAACTGCCTCAAAAATTTTGGCGCCACCCACAAATTGCGCCACCATCATGGCAATAAAAAAGAGCACGATAATAACGGCGCTCATGTTTGCGACCACATCTGATTTATAGCGCGCGCGAATCACGTCAATTAGCGTAATGGCTCCAAGCTTTCTGCTGACAAGCGCAAGCTTTTTGCCCATAATTCCATAGAGCAAAAACAGCGAGGTCACCTGAATACAAGACATGTAAACCCAGCCAAAACCGACCTCAAAAGCCTGCCCTGGACCTCCAACAAAAGAACTCACAGAGCCATAGGTTGCAATGCATGTCATCGCAAGGACAAAGCCTCCTAGGCTTTTGTTTCCTAGAAAATATTCTTCGAGAAAGCTGTGCTTGGCGCTGGGCTTTTCTGTGCTGTGTGAGTTTTTTGCGCTGCTCGAGATTTTTGTGTCGTGCGGGGTTTTTGTGGCGCAGTGAGCGTCTGTATCGTGCGGGGTTTTTGTGGCGTGCGGGGTTTTTGCCCCACGCAGGTCTTTACGTGGGCGAACACCATAGGCGATTGCAAGAGCAATGATGATGAACAGTGCAACGGGAATTAGAGCTACAATATTTGGCGTGCTAGAGCTAGTCATTGTCTGTAACTTCCTGTGCGCTGCCTATAACTCCCTGTACATTGCGATTTTCGATGCTGTGATGATTGATGCCGTTGCGTTTGTCTTGGTGATTGATGCCGTTGCGTTTGTCTTGGTGATTGATGCCGTTGCGTTTGTCTTGGTGATTGATGCCGTTGCGTTTGTCTTGGTGATTGATGCCGTTGCGTTTGTCTTGGTGATTGATGCCGTTGCGTTTGTCTTGGTGATTGATACCGTTATGTTTGCCTTGATGCGCGTCTTTTTCTATGACGCAATGTTTTTCTATGGCACAGTGACTAGCACTGTGGTGTTCGCCATCATTACAGCAAACATCATTACAGCAAACATCATTACAGCAAGCAGCGTCATCAAGACCGACGTCTTTCATTACAAAATATGCCATCCAAACAGAAACGCCAATGGCAAAAAGAAAAGTCCCTGCACAACCAGTGATAATCCACAAAGGAATGGAGCAAACTTCAATATCAAGGCACGAGACGCCAAAGCCGCAAAGCGCCCACACAATGATTGTCCCGCAAAGCCCCAAACACGCTGCCTTTGCCTCGCGATTTGCCTGTTTTAGTTTATCTTTATACTCCATTTGTTTTATAATCCATGCTTGCTTTATGAGCTAGTAGTGGGTCGCATCAACTTTATTGCTCGCACTTGCTTTGTAATTTTAACTATTCTCATGCCGCAAATAATCTTCGCCTTTGCGTTACTCTTTTAACGCACTTACTTTGCAATTTCAACCATTCTCATGCCCCATATTTGCCTAAATCAAAAGCATAAACCACGTGAGTTTCTCGCTTGCTAGCTGGGGGCTCTTGCATATAATCTGAACCGTAAAGCTTGGTTAAATAAGCATCTGAGTCTTTTGGAACAAAGGCATCAATGCTTGCAAACTTGGCTTTTTTTGCAGGAAAAAATGAATCGCGCGCATAAGTTTCTTTAAAATAATGGCCTCTCCCAACAGGAAAGCTAATATAGCGCGAATTATCGTTTTTGCACTTTGCATTCCATTTATCCCATATGCAAGTCCATTTTTGCGCCGAGAAAAAAGAGAGTAATTTACCCAGCGCAATCTTTATTTTAAATGCGCGCAACGCCTGCTTATCGTCTGCTGCCAAGGCTAAAAAAGAGTCCTTATAAGCAGCAAAACGCCTGCAAGAATATGCCAAACCTAAAGCCATTGACACAAAGCCGTGAAACGCACGCAAAATGGAATTATCTGGAGTGTTTTCTGCAATAAAAATATCAACATAGACGCCGCACTCACTATCAGGAAAATCTAGGTCTTCTCGGCTTTTTAAGATAGTGCCTTTTAGACGAACGCGCGGGAATGCCAAAGTATAA
>CAVEKR010000056.1:3942-7455 GCA_963616365.1 Bacteroidaceae bacterium | reverse complement strand
GAGCGCGGAGAAGACGCCATCTAGCATTTTTATTATGGCGAACACCACGCTCGTGTTTACGCCCATTATGGCGAACACCACACTCGCTTTTAGTGAAATTAAAATGCACTGCTCTTAATTGGGCGGTGCATTTTTTTGTAAACTTTTGAGCGGGCGAGGGTCGCACGCTCCTTGCTCAGACAGTCCTCGCTCCAAAAAATCCCTGCTAAAGCAGGGTTTTTGCCGCTGCGGAACTCGCCGCAAGTGCCGCCCTCGCCCTTATGCACCTGCTCAAACAGAGCATATCCCATTCATCGTCATTCAGAGCAAATTTGTGCACTGACGTGCGCAAATTTGCGAAGAATCTAGCTTGTGACCTACTAAAAGCTGACAGGATTCAGTTGCATTTTTTTAAGCTTCTGCCATTTCTTGAAAGCGAGATTGTATCCAAGAAGCCCAATCAGATACCCCATGACCTTTAGTTGCAGAAATAGGGAGTATTGTAGCGTCTTTATTTAGGGCATAAACTGCCGATTCAAAGGCATCAACGTCAAAATCAAAAACTGGCATTGTATCAATTTTGTTTACGATAATTGCATCTGATATCTCAAAAATGCCTGGATACTTTATCGGTTTGTCATCGCCTTCTGGAACAGATAATATCATGACCTTGGCGTTTTCTCCAAGATTAAAATCTGTAGGGCACACAAGATTGCCAACGTTTTCTACAATGATAATGTCTGTTTTATCCAAATCTATTACCTCTAGCGCAGAAGCTATCATATCTGCTTCTAGATGGCATGACCCACCTGTGTTTATTTGAACTGCAGATACCCCTTTTTCTTTGACTGCTAAAGCATCAACATCTCCTGCAATATCTCCTTCTATAACAGCTAAAGTATAGTATTCTTGCAAGGCATCGATGGTTGCCATGATGGTAGATGTTTTGCCAGCACCAGGGCTTGCAATAAGGTTTATCATGTAGACGCCTTTTTGTGCTAGCAAAGCTTTATTTTGCTTTGCAATCTCGTCATTTTTGCCTAAGATTTTGCTTTCTAAATCAATGTGTGCCATGTTTGCTCTTTTCAGTTTTTGTTACTTTTTTGGGCTCGACCTTATGTTGCTTCAATTTTTGTCGTTTTAGGTTCTTTGCCAAGCTAGTGTGGTGTTCGCCATTAAAGCCGTAAACACGACTGTGGTGTTCGCCACCTTAATTATCCCATTCTGCCTCTTCTGCGGCTTCTTCTTCTTGCTGGCGCTTTATCTTTTTAGCAAGCGCCACGCGCGCGATTGCGAGCGCTATCTCGTATAGCGCTACCAGCGCGGCAAACATAATAAGCATGGTCACAGGGGATGCATCTGGTGTTACAACGGCGCTTAAAATCATGAGCGCGATGTATACGATGCGCCAGGACTTGCGCAGCGTCTTGTAGGGCACGATGTTAAATAGCACCAAAAAGAAAATGACAAGCGGCAGCTCAAAGGCTATGCCAAATGCGATTTCAAACAAGACGACATAATGAATGTAATTTGAAGCAGAAGGCAGCAGGGTCGAAAAGCCCTTGGCCTCGCCTGTGAGCCATTCAAATGCGGCGCCTAGGCAAAACGTGTAGCAAAACACCATGCCAACAATAAATAGGACAACGGCTATAAAAAAGGTGGGTAGAACGTATTTGCGTTCGCTAGGTCTTAGAGCTGGCAAAAAGAAGGCGAACAGCTCCCAGAAGATGATGGGGCTTGTAACCACGAGCGCGGCATAGGCGCTCACTGCAAACTTTAAGGTAAAGCCTTCAAAAGCTCCTGTGGTGTAGATGTCGCCTTCTGGCAAAAATTCTGCAATCGGTTGCTTGAGAAAGTCGATGAGCTGGTCAGCTATTGAATAGAGCGCTACAACAGCTATCAAAAAGCAAACGACAATAATAACAACTCGGCGTCTGAGCTCTCCTAGGTGATCAAGCAAAGGCATTCTAGCAGGACCTATCGGCATGGCTATTCACCACCTTTGCTGTCAAGACCATAAAGTGAGGCTGCGAGTGTCTCTGAGGTTTTTTGGGATTCTTTTTCTTTGGGTGAGGCTGCGGCAGCGGGTTTGTCTTTAGCTGCGGGTTTTGTGTCTGATGTTGCGGCAGCTTCTTTGGTTGAGGCTGCGGCGGCTTCTTTGGTTGAGGCTGCGGCGGCGGGTTTTTCTTTAGCTGCGGGTTTGTTTGAGGCTTTTGTAGCTGCAGCTTTTTCTGAACTTGCAGCAGCTGAGCTTGATTTAGCCGCATCTTTTGACGATTTTTCAGCACTCGAACCAGCAGCACCTGAATTTACAGGAGCCGAATCAGCACCTGAACCAACAGCACCTGAGCCCGACTTTTGAGAAACAGTGCTCGGCATACCAGTTGCCTCTTCTAAAGAGACAACCTTTTTCTCCTTTGGCGTGTTTGGCAACCTACCAGCTCTATCTCTTATAACGTTATTGGGGTCTGGATCTGCAGATGCGCTTGCAAAAGGATCCATGGATCTTTTCATCTCATTTGTTTGGTCTTTTACATCCTTAAAGGGCTGCGACACCATGTCTTTTGTGTCATCAATTGTGCCTTTAATGCTTTCGATATCTTTTTTATAAGGCTCAATTTTTTTGTCCAAGTCCTCTTTAATTGGAGAGACTGCCTCTTGAAAAGGGTCGTAAACTTCTTCTTTGAACTTCTTGTTCATCTGCTCGCTTGTCTCTCTAAACTGCCTGATAGCCTGCCCAACGGTGCGACCAATCTGCGGCAGCTTATCTGGACCAAAAATCAAAAATCCAAAAAAGAGAATGAGCGCAAGCTCTGTTCCACTTATTCCAAACACTTTGTTTCCTTTTTATCCCTTTACCTTACTTAAGCAGCACTTTGCTGCTTTTATTTACCGCAACAGCAGCGTGCTAGCCGCTCTTACTTATTGCAACAGCAGCGCGCCTTCTGCTTTTACTCTACATTCTAACTTATCTTTTTGCTTGTCTTATTCGACTTTGTCTATTATATACAAACCTACACTTTAGCATTAAATTCTTTTTGTCGCTACCAAACGCGCGCAAATACTGCCACATGCACAGAAATCGCAAAGTGCGCACAAAAAGAAGTTTCCGTGCGATAAACGTCCCGCAATAATCGCGTCATAAACAAACACCCCGCAATAATCGCGTCACAAGCAGATACCCCGCAATGGATATGCAAAAGGGGTCTCTCCGCAATAAATAACCTTGCTACCATGTGTTTTTTAAATTTTAAGCAAAACCTGAGCTAAATAAATTTTAGCAATTGATGCAGCATGTAAGTTTCGCCATTTTCTGGAACAACAAATCTTGTGTCGAATTGTTTAAAGTGATTTTTGGCGTAAAAATCCAAGAGAAATTCGTTGTCTTCGCATTCAAGAAATTCAACAACACCGCCAATGGAATATTGAATTTTAGAGATTGTGTCTGTTGCAAGATCTAATAAAAGGCTTCCATCTATTTGTTCATCTTGAGAAAGAGCATAGTTTTTGCCCAATTGAGCAATTAAATAAGCC
>CAVEKR010000056.1:0-3932 GCA_963616365.1 Bacteroidaceae bacterium | reverse complement strand
AAATAAGCCGCAGCATTAAAAGTCATTGTTTGCAGGTCTAGTATACTGACGCGCGACAATTTTTTGGCCATTGTTTTGCTGATTTTTTCTAAATGAATTGAAACAGGCTTAATCGTCAAAGCAAAGTATCCAACCAATGTCTCACGGTCAGAATCAAACACTAGATAAGTAATCGATTGATTTTTCTTAGTAAACTCTATCGCATTGTTATGTAAAAAAGCTTCAACATCAGAATTTATAGGACAAGAAAACTTCGACAGAACATTGTGCAGCTCTTGTTCGTCACCATAAACGGCTCTTATGTCATTAATTGCCTTTTTGAGATTGACAACATCGTATTTATTTTCCACTATTCTCTCTCCATTTCTTCATTAGGTGCGCAATCTCTTGAGAATCCGTTAGCTCCCTATACGGTAAATCCTTTTTAGGTGTGCGGTCTTTATCCGCTGCATCTAATGCGTCAACAAAGCGTTGAACTCGCTCAGCACCTGAAATAACAAAGTTATGAGTTATGCTTGAAGTTGCCATTATTAGCACCTCCTTAAACCAATACTAATAATATGTCCAATAAAACAGCTGGAAAAAATCCCTACTCAAGCTACAACTAGGGTTTCTCTGACCAGCCCCATGTCAATCTAATTCTAACATAAACTCGATACAGGCAAATTAAAATTCTCCTGTTTCAGCAAAAAGACAGCAGGGCAATTAACCATTATAAATAGGGGCATAGCAGCATTATAAAAGGCGTAAAAATGCTACCAAACACGGGCAAATACTGCCACATGCACAGATTCTGCACCATTTTCAAGTAAGACCTCGCTTGCTGCATTGAGGGTGGCGCCTGTGGTAAAAACGTCATCTATCAACAAAATTCTTTTTCCCTTTAAAAAATAGTTTACTTGCTTTACTTTTTTTGGCGAACACCACACGCCTTTCAAGCCTTCTGCAATCCCTTTGTTTTCGCTTGCGTTTTGTGGAATTTTTGCGCCTGCATTTGTGCTTTTGTTTGCGCCTTGTGAAATGTTTGCGCACTCATTTACACTAGTAGAAATCGCACCCCTAAAAGCCCCATCTTTATTCTCGGCGTTTTTCTTCATGTTTGCTTTAAGCGTTTGCGCACGTAGAGCATATGCTTTTTTGCTGCACACATATTCTGGCTTTATGCCAAAAGAGCCTTTTTTGTTTTTTTGGCGCTCTTCAGCATTTAGCAAGCGCTGATCAGCGCTTTTCTTAGGTTCAAGAATTTCTAGCACTTCAATATCAAGAAGATCCTCTAGACATTTTGCAATGCACGCCATATGGTCAAAGCCGCGTTTTTTTATTGCTTGTTTGCTTGCAGGAATTGGGATTATGTAGTCAAAATTTTCTTTTGCATAAGTAAAATTTTCCGATATGTTTTCAGTTGCTTTTTGTTGCTGGTTTTCCAAGCTGGTGTGGTGTTCGCCATTGTGGTGTTCGCCATGATTAGAGTGTTTGCCAGTGTGGTGTTCGCCATGATTATTTTCAAGCGATGCATCCGCACAAACTGTTCTAGCAATTTCTGCAGCAATGATTTTGTCGCAGCGCCTCTCATCATGATCTTTATAGCTGCGTATCAGCTTCTCGGCAATTCCTTCAAAGCTGCAGGCAGCGCGCGCGCCCGCAAAGCAAAAGGGCAGCTTGATTGGGTGCTCGTGCCTGTCAACGCTTCCAGGATTTGGGCACTCGGTGCATATGTTGTGACCCCAAGGAGCTCCGCAACGTGGACAAGCCAGCTCTAAATTTATGCGTTCGAGTTTTTTGTTGCAGCTCTCACAAAGCAAAGACCCTGGCACATCGCAGCCAACACACCTGCTTGGCCATAAAGTTTCTGCACACATTTTTGAAAGCGCCTGCATTCCAGCGTGAATGCGTGCTTGTATACCTGTTTGCTTGTTTGCTCGCGTGTTTACTGGGGCGTTCGCCCGCATACTTGACTGCCCGCCGCCCGCCTGTATACTCGCCTGCCCGCCCGTCTGCATATCCACAGGGGCGTTCGCCCGCATACTTGCCTGCATGACGCCATGAAGGGTTGACCTTGTATTTTGTTTGCTCTTTATACGCTCCAAAGAGGCTCCTTTTGCCTCTTTCTGGTTCGCGCTCTGGCTCTCTCACTTGTTAGTATAGTCTTTGTTTTTCTTAACATTGATGTTAATTTCTACTATTTCTTGAAATTTTTTATCTGAATTAGTGATAGTATGCTTGCTTAACGGTTTAGCAAGGCGCTAATTTTGAGCCATTAATTTAGCGAGACATTAGCGCGACACTAATATTAATTTAGCGCGGCACGAATTTTGCGCCATATTAATATTGCAACAAAAAAGGACAAAAAAATAAGCACAAGCACAAGAGTAAGGACAAGGACTTATTGTATGGAACTTATTATTACAGAAAAAAACGATGCAGCAACGCAAATTGCACGCCTTCTTGCAGATGGCAAGCCTGAAAAAGACAGCGTTTATAAAACGCCGATTATGCGTTTTGAGCGCGATGGGCATGATTGTGTGACCATTGGTTTAAGGGGGCACATTTTGGGCGTGGATTTTTGTAGCGACCTTATTTATGCAGATAAGGGTGGCTGGTCAGGTCTTACAGATGATGGAGAGGTCATAGCTGCTCCAGATGTTCCTGATACTTTGCCAACGCCTCCTTGGGAGAAAAATCGCCGCCCATTTACAAAAGAGGGCATTTCTCTTAAGAGTTGGAAAGTTGCTGCTCTTCCATACTTGACCTATGCGCCGCTTATTAAGCTACCTGCAGAAAAAGAGATTATTCGTGCGCTTAAAAATTTGGCAAAAAAGGCAGATTCTGTAGTAATTGCCACAGACTTTGATAGAGAAGGAGAGCTCATCGGCCTTGATGCTTTAAATATGGTGCTTGAGGTAAACCCTGATGTGCCAATTTCTCGTGCGCGCTATTCTGCTTTTATCAAAAAAGAAATTCGTGAGGCTTTTAGCAGCGATGGATTAGTGCAGCTTGATTTTGACCTAGCTCATGCAGGAGAAACTCGCCAATATATTGACCTTATTTGGGGTGCAGTGCTTACTCGTTATTTGACGCTAGTTAAATATTCTGGTTTTGGAAACACTAGAAGCGCTGGTCGTGTTCAAACTCCTACCTTGGCTTTGGTTGTTGCAAAAGAAAAAGAGCGCGAGGCTTTTATTCCTGAGGATTATTGGGTAATCTCTGGTTTATGCAGCACAGATAGTTCAAAGGCAGAAATCTCTCCAGACGATGAAGACTCTTTTGCCGTTACACATACAAAAGGGCGCTTTAAGGTCGAAAAAGAGGCAAATGACGCTTTTGCCGATGTCAAAAATGCAAAGACTGCAACTGTGGTTTCTATAGAAAAAAAGCAGCGCAAAAGCAAGCCGCCTGCTCCATTTAATACAACATCTTTAATGGCAGCAGCTTCAAGCATTGGTATCAGACCAAGCAGAACCATGAGGATTGCAGAATCTCTTTATATGGCAGGTTTAATTAGCTATCCTCGTGTGGATAACACAGTTTATCCTGATGGACTTGACTATACTGCTCTGCTCAAAATGTTGTCCAGTGCTTATGCAGCATATACCCCGCATGCGCAAGCGATTATTGATGCGGCAAAAAGTGGTGGATATCACCCAACGCGCGGCAAGCAATTTGATACCGACCACCCGCCAATTTATCCTACAGGTGCAGCAAATCCAGATAAGTTAAAGCCTGAAGAATGGAAGCTTTATAATTTGGTGGCTCGCCGCTTTATGGCAACGCTTTGCGATGAGGCTGTGATTGAAGGCACAAAAATTACCCTTGATGTTGCAGGTCAGCCCTTTAGTGCAAAGGGAGATGTCTTGGTTGTTCCAGGCTATAGGGGCGTATATCAATATGGTCTTAAAAAGGACGAACAGATGCCGCCTTTGACCCAAGGTCAA
>CAVEKR010000055.1:2958-7485 GCA_963616365.1 Bacteroidaceae bacterium | reverse complement strand
CCTTAAAGCTTGGTCTTGTTGTTGGCTGGCAGCTGCTGCTTGCTGCTGCAGCATGGCAACAGCAGCAGCTACTGCTTCGCGCTACTTAGTTGCACAAAATAGTACACCAATAACATGACAATCGCGTAGCAATGATGCAGCGGCAATTTAGCACTAATACAAACAGTGGCTCGCTATTGATACAACAATGGTGCAAAAAAACACGTGCACCTATTATCGCTCATTTTTGCCCATTTGGAAGCGTGAACTTCTTTAAGACCACAGTGCGCCCACACACTTTAAGGTTGAGCTAGAAAAAGTCGCCTTGGTTTAGTTTGTCTTTTTCTTTAGCGCGCCAATGTAGAGCAATGCGAAAAACTAATAGTGCAACCAGCGCAAGTGCAACAAGTGCCAAAATCATTTTGCGCAAGTCGTCACCTGTTTTTATAATGTGATTGCTTTCTTGCTGTGTTTGAGCCACTGCAGGAGTGGGCTCAGGAGTAAAGCTCTCAGGAGGCGTCTCTTGTGTTGGAGGGACTTCTTCAACGCTAACTGTTTGCTGCTTATTTGTCAAATCTTCATGTTGCAGCACCTCGTTGCCATTGTCATCATAAAGTTCCTCGTAAACAACAACGTCTTTACCAGCTAAATCGCTGGTATCTGCAGAAAACGCAACTTCCACATTGCCAGAGCCTTCTTTTTCTGCTACAAACTCTGTTTCAGCACTTACAATATCACCTTCTTCTGTTTTTAAGCTGGCCTCTGTTTCTTTATTCATAAGAGTGCCAAGTGCTTTATATGTTCTACCTGCCTCTAGTCCCTTATACATTAAAGTATCGACAATGCGCACATTACCAGCTGGCACAATTCTATTTTCGGCATCTTCTTTTCCCTCGACATCCCCATTACGTGCGCTTGTTTCTAAACTCAAAACGCGCACGGTTTGATATGAATCCTCTAAATCCTCGTGAGTTACTAATAACTCATCTCCAAGATAGAGCTTTTCAAAAACTACCAGCTCTTTACCTGCTAAATTGCTGGAATCAAAATTATAGCTAACATCTATTTGTCCATCGGTTACTGGTGCCTTAAACTCTAGCGTTGCGCTAACAGTTTTGTTCTCTCTCTGTTTGCCTTTTTGCTCGTCTCCCTGTCCATCCTGCTGTGTTAAAGGCTTTCCGGTTTCTTTATCCATCAAAGTGCCTTCAAGCCTATAAGTTGTCCCCATCTCCAAATTCTTATAACTAACAGTATCTATAACACAAGCATTACTACCTGCTGAAATATATTTGTCCCCATCAGCTTTATCGGTAGCGCTTGTAAAAATTTCTGGCGGCTGAGGTTTGTCATAATCAATAACCGTACCCAAATCGTAACCGCGCGCAAACACGGAAACGTCAGCATAAATGCGTAATTGAGTACTAAACAGGCATAGGTTTTTGTTCGCCTCGCACGGGAGTTCGTACAATAAATATTCCCCATAAGGCAAAGCTGGCAACAGATTATTCACCTCAGCCATATTTCCATGTTCGCCCAGCCCAAACCATGTGCCTGTTGCTCCTGCTTGACCGCAAGCTTCAATAGAAGATCGCGTCAAAGTTTTGCCATCGCTAATGCATTTTTCTACATCACTCAAGGTCAGCGTTGCGCCAAGTGCATTACTTGTGGCACTTGCGCTCTCATTATTAGTAGCGCTCCCATTGCTAGCAGCGTGTTCGCCACTCTCACTAGAGCTTTCACCAGCGCCGTCGCTCAAGCCAGCAGCATCGCCGCCCGAGCCGCCCCCGCCAGCATCGCCGCCCCCTGAGCCAGCAGAATCCGCGCCGCCCGAGCCGCCCCCGCCAGCATCGCTGCCGCCCGAGCCAGCAGAATCCGCGCCGCCCCCCGAGCCACCGCCGCCACCTCCAGAAGAACCACCACCAGCACTCCCGCCACCGTCAACGGCGGCGTCATCACCAGCATTCACAGAATAATTAAGCAGCAATGAATCAAACGAGTTCGTCGCATCAGTGTGTTTGGCAAGCCCATTAGCTGTGTCTATGTATCCATTCTCATCAGTGACCAAAATATGAGTCTCGCCTGTACCTGTGTGCGTCAAAGCAAAGGGAACATAACTTAAAGCCTGCGAGCTGCCATCGGCTTTTTTCTGCAAACGCAAATCATTTCTTACCACTTGGTTTTCAAACACGTTGTCAAAGCTTGCAAACTCGCCGTCTTTAGTAATGCTAAACTCATGCGGAGCACCATCACTTAGCAGATACGAATCATTTGTCGCAACCTCAGTAATAATATATGTGCCATATGGCAAACAGTCTGTGCTGGTGGCAGCCCTATAAGCTTGGTGTTCGTCATCCCATGCAGTCGTTAGAGTTTTGACCACACGCTCTGGAGCATATGTTTGCTCTTCTACATAAACATCATGCGGCGACTTATTAGTTATCTCAAAAACAATGCCGCTTAGCGTTGAATGCGTTTTTGCGCTTGTATGCTCCTTGCCGCCAAGAGCCTCTGACGTGTTGATTTCTTTGTCTTTTTTATAAATTTCAATGCCACCGCGGATGACTGGATTTTCAAAAGTAGGCGCCTTATAAACATCGACGCTTTCGACCTTTGGGTCTGCCTTATTTTCTGTAATCTGCTGAAGATACGGCTTGTTTTCTCCCAGCAAATACCCCTGCGGGGGCTTTATTTCTTGAATAACGACAGTGCCAAGCGGCATGCAAGGAGCATTTTTTGAAGAATAATAAAGCTCAGGACCTGAAACCTTGTGCGCCTCATCTAATGTAACTTTGCCCGCATCATCGGTCTTAAAAACCCATTGACGCATTGGCTCGTTTGGCAAATTAGAACTATTGTAATAGCCCGCATAATATTTGACGCTAAACTCCGCCCCTGCAAGAGTTGCATCTCCTTGAGGCTTGGCGTCCTTAAAATCCGAATCGTGCTTTTGTATCATGAACTCAATTGGATTATTATGCGCTGGTTCTTCCGATTTGACCTCGTAGATTGCCTCGTCATTTATAACCACACGATACACATTCAA
Source organism: Bacteroidaceae bacterium (assembly GCA_963616365.1). Lineage (GTDB taxonomy): Bacteria > Actinomycetota > Coriobacteriia > Coriobacteriales > QAMH01 > CAVAWX01. Next base: position 4,463 of record CAVEKR010000055.1, on the reverse strand, counting down.
ATCAAGCGCAAAGCCCTTAGAAGGAGTAATTTCTTTTACCCAATACGTGTTAAGAGGCAAGTTGGTTGCAGCGCCCGCGCCGTGTTCATCCGTTGTAATTCTTCTAACCTCGGCTGTGCAGGCCTCATCAGAATACACGCCATAAACTGCATCGGCTAGCGAATAGCACCTATTACCATCACTGATTTTGGGCGACTTGCTGCTCTTTTTTAGCTTTATCTGCCCAAGTTTTGGCTTTTCAAAACTCTCAACATACACTGTCTGCGCAGGCGCAATATAGAGGCTCTTTACAGATGTATCAACGTGATAACCTGCAGAAGCATTAATCTCTTTTACCCAATAATCGCCAACATCAAGCTCACCAGTTTTTGCCCAGCCGTCCTCATTTGTAACAAGACGCCAAACCTCCTGCGTACAGGCCGCGTCCTTGTACACACCATATTCAGCGCCAGCCAAACTATAGTTGGCGTTTCCTGCGCTCACGCCTTCATCAGCGCTTTTTTTGAAAAGCTCAATATAGCCTTTAGCTGGTATAACGTTAAATTTTGCCACCTGAGAACAGGTCTGACCGCCATTATCCCCGCCAAGGTTTGCCAAAAACGCCATGGTGATAGTGGACTGCTCCACATTAATGTCAATAATCTTGGTATAAGCTGTGCAAATTCCATCATCTGCCTCGTAAGAATACGGATTATTCACATGCGAACATATTGCAGAAAACATGCGCGTTGACGGCTTTGGGTCGACAAAATCCCAGTTAAAATCCCTAATCAGCGGATTATCAACGTCTTCTGCCGTCATCCACAGTCCATTTACGGCATCGCCCCTCTCGCAGGCAGCACGCATTGTCGACTTATCCCACACGCCAATTTGCGTGGGGTCTTGCCCAGGCGGCAGCAAAACCGACATATTGTACGCAATCCGCATGCCCGCAGCCGCACCAGCAGGATATCTGTCCCCAATCTGCTCATATTGCGTCGACTCATTCGAGCTATCCCACCCCGACTGCGAGACATATCCGCTGCTATCCAGCGGCGTTGGATAATAAACCTGGTCGGTGTTTCTGCCAGGAAAATCATCTGCGCCGCCCGAGCCCACATAGCTTGCTACGCCAAAGTAAAAATTCCCAGTTGAATAGCAGTAATCGCGCAAAGTCTGCAGGTTAAGATAGCCAAAAGTTGCGCCGTCAATGCAGTTCATTTCTGAAGGGAGCGCAGATGGGGTGAGCTTGTTTTTGTTGGTGTTTGCTTGGATGGCGTCTGCTTGGGCGGTATTTGTTTGTTCGGCGCTCGTTTGCGCGGAGTTTGCCTGTGCAAAACTTTGTGAGGCGGCGCTCGTTTGCGCGGAGCTTGCCTGCTCAGCGCTCGTTTGCGCAGAGCTTTCCTGCTCGGAATTTACCTGCGCAGCACTTTGCCCAAGCGCGCTAAAAACCTCTCGCTCCGCCGCATAAGAAACATCAATGCTACTTATAGAAGCCGCGGGCACATTAAGCCCCAAAACACCCG
>CAVEKR010000055.1:0-2403 GCA_963616365.1 Bacteroidaceae bacterium | reverse complement strand
AAATAAAACTGCTCAAAACATCATCTTTGCTGCTCATCAGCTCATCAATACTTTGCCCAGCCTTATATTGAGCCATATCCACCAAAGTAACTTTGGTGCGAATGCGCTGCTTAGTATCTGTGAGCTGGGCATTACTAAGATTGGCGAACACCCCTGCCAAAAACCCAATATCTTTGCCATAGCTTTTTCCTGTTTTATCCACTTGACCTGCTAGCTTTTCTTCTAAAGAAAAGTTTGTAGTCTCAAGGATGCTATGGGCGTCTGTAGTGCTTAAACTCGTATTGTCTGCGGCACTTGCCGCAGTACCTTGGCTTGAGCTTATGCTCCCTGCAGTATTTGAGCTTATCTTTCCTGCAGCACTTTCTATGGCATTTTGCCCAGCGTCTGAACTCGTCTCTTGCCCAGCGCCTGAATTTGCCTGCGCGCCTTGCGCGCCTGTAGCCCATGCACCTTGTGTGGTGTTCGCCATTAAAATTGCAGCGATTACCAATAAGATAAATAGTCCAATAAAAGCTCCAATCTTTTTTGTGCTCTGCTTTTTTTGCAGGCTGGCTTCTTTGCTTTGCAACCTGCTTACACTTAATCCATTTGCTCTGTTTTGCCTGCCTAGGCTGCCCTGACCTTTGGGCTTGCTTTGCCTATTGCGTCCACTCTGTCTATTGCGTCTGTCTTGTCTATTTTGCCTGCTGTGTAACCTACCTTGTCCTAAGTTCTTCATAATCTTACCCTCCCAAACGTGGGTGGGCTATGTGAGTTTTTACCTGCTATTTTTTAGAGCGCTTGATATGCAGACACGTGCTAAACATGATGCATGGAAAACGCATATAAACTGCAACGCCAGTAGTGACATATACAACGCCAACTGCAACACACGCTATGCTACCAGCAATATATGCAACATATACAACGCCGCCACCGCCGTCAACAATACCGCTGCCATCGCCAGCAATACAGATTTACACCGTCGCCAACAACGCCACCAACAATACATGAAACGCCGCTGCCATTGCCAGCAATGCGTGCAACGCTGCCAACGACGCCGCCAGCAATACAATGCCGCCACCAACACATGCAGCGCCAACATCAAGATGCAACGGCAGCACCAAGCACACTCTTAGTTTGATTTTTTGCGCATGAAATATATATCTTATGAATTGCCCCGTGCGGACTCTCACCCCGCGCTAGAGCTAAATTGCGCATTCGATAATTTGCGGTCAAACTCACATAACCCGCTTGACCTTACAATTTGCCAATAATCCTGCCGCTTTATATAACGCAGCAATTGGCTGTGGTATAAAATGTAGCATATTTGTTCAGACAATATCTCGAGAATTTTAAAATTTTTCAGAGAACTTTAAGAAGCTATAGTTAAAGTGCATATTGCTCGTAATTCAATAGACAAGAACATAGCTAAACACAACAGACAAGGAACAAATATGAACATTTTACTTGCAGAAGACGAACAAAGGCTTGCAAACGCCATTGCTCAAATTTTCAAGGAACACAAATATCAGGTTGACATTGTTTACGATGGTCAAGACGCCCTTGACTACATTACCGCTGGCGACTACGACGTTTTTGTTTGCGATGTCATGCTCCCAAGAATGGACGGCTACACGATTGTTCGCCAAGCACGTCATGCTGGGATAAATACGCCAACCATCATGTTAACCGCACGCACGTCCCTGCTTGATAAGGTGACTGGGCTTGACGCGGGCGCTGATGACTATTTGACCAAGCCTTTCCAGCCTGCAGAGCTTCTTGCGCGCATTCGCGCGTTGACGCGTCGTGTTGGAGAAGTTGTGGTTGACGAACAAAAAAAGGGTGATCTTCAACTTGACTTGTCAACATATGACTTAAGCTGCGGCTCTAAGACTGTTCGCCTGTCGTACAAGGAGTTTGAAGTACTCAATATGCTCATGGAAAATCATGGGCGAACAGTTCCAAAAGAGACGCTCATTAACCGCGTTTGGGGCATAGAATCTGATGCGGGAGACAATAATGTTGAGGCATATATATCATTTTTGCGCAAAAAGCTTGATTTTTTGCAATCTAAGAGTACCATAGTTACCCAGCGTAAAGTAGGCTATCGCTTGGAGGCTGAGTAAGATTCTCAAGCATTTTCGCAAAAGGTTTATTCTTATCACCGTCTTTTTGGTCGGTGCTATTTCTCTTATTGGTTTTATAGTTGCAGGCTTTATGGGCTGGCAAAGCCTACATTCAGAGCTTGATACTGCCCTAGATGGCGCCATCAAAACTTCTCAAGATGGCGGTAAGGTGTTTCGCTTTGGGTTTGGAACTTTTGAGATTTATGAGAACTCTAATGGGTCTAGCAGCGATAATAGTGAAAGTGCGGGAGGCGCGAGCAGTAGTAACGGGAGCGGTTCTAGCAGCGGGAGCAGC
>CAVEKR010000054.1:0-7494 GCA_963616365.1 Bacteroidaceae bacterium | reverse complement strand
AGCAAAAGCTGGACAACAAGCTGCTTCTTTGAAGAGCACTGGTGCTATTATTAGAAACTCTCCTGTTTTAAGCGTTAATATTGGGGCTGCTACCAAGGGTTCTGCTCCAAAGAGCAAGGCTCAAAAGCGCGAAGAAGCTCAAAAGCGCAATGCAATTTATAGAAAGCTCAAAAATGAGCGGGCGCGTTTGGCGGAGTTAGAAGAGCGCATGCCAAAAGACAAGACGCGATACGATGAGCTGGTAGAACTAATGGCTGATGAGGCTCTTTATGCAGATAAGGATAAGTTTAGTTCTGCTTTAGAAGAATTTAATGAAGTCAAGCTGCGAATGCAAGCAGACGAAGAAGAATGGCTTAAAATAAGTACCCATATAGAAGACGAGCTAAAAAACGCTGGAATTGCGACTTAAGTGAATTGCGACTTAGGTGTTGCCAGAGCTAACGTTGCAGCTTAAAAAAGAAAGGTAGAACATGCTTTCAGGTGGTTTGATTAATCAAATAATTAGCGTTGCATTAATGGTGCTTGCGTTTATTCCTGCAATTGTATTGCACGAATGCGCGCATGGATTTATGGCATATAAGCTGGGAGACCCCACAGCAAAACAGGCTGGGCGGCTGACGCTTAACCCAATTGCACACATGGATCCTTTTGGAACCGTTATTTTGCCTGCTATTTTGATTGCGCTGCAATTTTTAGGAGCAGGCGGCATCATGTTTGGATACGCAAAGCCTGTTCCGTATAATCCAAGGTATTTTAAGAATATTCGCGCAGGTGAGGTCATGGTTGGATTGGCAGGACCAGCAAGCAATATCTTGATGGCATTTATCGGTGCTGCAATAGCTTGGGGCGGAAATTTCTTGTACATGAATGTACCAATTGCTGGTTATTACGTTTGGTATTTTGGCGTATACTTTGCACAGATAAATTTGGCACTGGCATTTTTCAACCTCATTCCGCTGCCGCCTTTAGATGGATCTTCTATCATCGCGCCGCTGCTTTCGGACAGCGCGCTAGAAAAGTACTATAAGGTTCAGCAATACAGCATGTTCATTTTGATTTTGCTTATTTTGGTTTTGCCTTACTTTATACATTTTGATGTTTTGTCGTGGTACATAAATGTGACGGCAGGAAATATTGCGAGCTTGATTTTGCCGTAAAGCCAGTGTGGTGTTCGCCATACAAAACTGAAAACAAGAAAGGAATTTGATGTCATACAAGGTCAAAGTTGATACGTTTGAAGGTCCATTTGACCTGCTCTTGCAGCTTGTTTCAAGGCAAAAGGTCGATATTGCTGCCATTTCGATTACCGAGATTACGGATCAATATCTGGCAGAAATTGAGCACATGCGCGACCTTGATTTGGATGTGGCGAGCGATTTTTTGGTTGTTGCTGCCACGCTGCTGCAAATGAAGGCTAAGACGCTTGTTCCTCGAGAAGACGATGAGCCAGACGATGAGTTTGACGACGAATTTGACGATTTAAGCCCAGCTCAGGCCCGCGATATTTTGGTTGAGCGCCTTGTGGTTTACAAGCAATTTAAAAATGCTGCCACAACTTTGGGTTCTAGGATGGAAAACGAGGGGCACATGCATCCGCGTCATGCGGGGCTTGAGCCGCAGTTTTTGAACTTGATGCCTGATTATTTGGAGGGCATGACCTTGCAGGGTTTGGCGGTGATTTGTGCTGATATTACGGCGCGCCGCGATGTGTTTTTGCTGGAAGCCGAGCATGTGGCGGCAGTTCCCATATCCATGGAAAAGCACGCAGAAGGAATTTATAGGACGGTCAAAAGCAAGAAAAGGCAGAATTTTTCTGAGCTCATTGGAGATGACGCGAGCCCAGAGTTGGTGGTTGTAACTTTTTTGGCAGTGCTTGAGCTGTACAAACGCGGCGTTTTGTCTTTGAGCCAAGCTGAGCTTTTTGGCGATATTGAGCTGAATATGGAAGATGACGCTCCAGAAATTATTGATTTTAGTGTCCCAGATTGGGGCATGCCAGATGAGGAGGAGTTTTAGATGTCTCGCGATGCAAAAATTGCAAGTTTGATGAGTGCAGTAGAAAGTCTTTTGTTTGTTTCTGATGAGCCTGTTTCTGCTGCTAAGATAGCAAATATTTTGGAAGTTACTCCCAGTTTGACCGACGAGGTCTTGCAGGCTTTGCGCGATGAGTATGTAGAAGAAGAGCGCGGCATTCAATTAAGAGAAGTCGCAGGTGGATGGAGGTTTTATACCCATCCTGCAAATCACGAGCTGATTGAGCGCTACGTGATTTCTTGGGACACGCGCAAATTATCGCAGGCAGCGCTAGAGGCGCTTGCAATCATTGCCTATCATCAGCCTGTGAGCAAGCAAGGCGTGGCGGCTGTGCGCGGGGTGAACTCTGATGGTGTTATAAGTTCGCTGGTAGAAAAGGGTTTGGTGCGCGAGGCAGGCAGGGACAAGTCTGGCACAAATGCCGTTATGTATGCAACTTCGGTTACCTTTTTGGAAAAGTTCGGCCTCAAAAGCATCAAGGACTTGCCGCCGCTAGAGGACTTTGCTCCAGATGAGGAGAGCAAGGCGCTTATTCGCGAGCGCTTATCTGGTGGCGTTGTTGAAGATGATGCCGCTGATGGTGAGGATGCTGGCGGCTCGAGTGAGGCTGCGGGCTCGGGTAAGGCGGCTGGTGATGGCTTAGAAGCCGCGGCTGAAGATAATGGCGAACACCCCGTTGCTGACAAAAGCGCTGACAACGATGCCAATCAAGAAGCTGGCATTAGCGCAGAAGATAAGCTTGCTGTAAGTGAAGCGCTTGCTGGTATTTTTGAAGAGCCTGCAGGAGATGAAGAGTAATCCATGCAGCCCATGCGCTTGAATCGCTTTTTGGCACGCGCTGGAGCTGCCAGTTCTCGGCGCAAGGCTGAAAGCATTATTGCTGCAGGTAGGGTCTTTGTTAACGGTCAAAAAATTACAGATTTGTCCACTAAAGTTGACCCAAATCTTGACAAAGTAACTTTAGATGAAAATTTAATTATCTTGCCAACAGATAATGTGGTTTTGATGCTTTACAAACCTGCAGGATATATAACAAGTCATGCTGATCCACATGCAAAACATACTGTTTTTGATTTAATAGATGAGCAAAAATATCCTGCTATAAGCTATATTGGACGCCTAGATAAAGATACAACGGGACTGCTGCTTTTTACTAATGATGGTGCTTTGGCACAAGCTTTAACTCATCCAAAATACCATGTAGATAAAACTTATTTTGCCTGCGTGCAAGGCGTTCCTACAGAAAAAGAACTTGAAAATTTGAGGTCAGGCGTTTTGCTAGAAGATGGTATGACAGCTCCTGCGCAGGTAGAGCTTCTTGAAAATGCACCAGAAGTGTTTGCAAGCGCTGCAGTTGGTAAGGGCGCAAAAGTAAAGGAGCAAGGGGAGCAGGCTGAGCAAGCAGAAAAAAAGGGACGCTTGCCATTAGAGAAAAGCCCTGTTAAAAAAGGACGTTCGTCAAGGTCATTTCTCAAAATTACCATTCATGAAGGAAAAAAACGACAAATCAAGCGCATGTGTTTAACGGTGGGACATCGCGTTTTGGCATTGCATAGACAAAGCTTTGGTTCACTTGATTTAGGAGACTTAGAGGTGGGGGAGTCTCGCGAGCTTTCTTTAAGCGAAGTCGAGCAGCTTAAAGCTTGCGCTACATCAAAGATGATTGCAAATGCGGATTATGTGCCAAGCGCAGCCCTGACACAAGAGAGTGTAGCCTCGATAGAAGAGGATGTCGCCCCAGCAAAAGAAAGTACAGCCTCGACAAGAGGGAATGTTGCCCCAACAAATGCGGACGCGGACAAAAATTTGACAGAATAACCAACAAAACATAGGGTTTAACGTGCAGATATACGAAAACATAGCTATCAATTCTTTAGCATTTGGAGGTCAAGGTGTGGGACGCCTTCCAAATGGCAAAGCTGTTTTTGTCGCAAATGCTTGCCCTGGTGATGTTGTTGACCTACGTGTTTTTGAAGATAAGAAACACTATGCAAATGCTTATGTAGAACGCATTATCTCAAAATCTGATAACCGCATTGCTGCAACGTGTCAATTGGCGGCAAATGGCAGCTGTGGAGGTTGCCCTTGGGCACATATTGGCTATGAGCAGCAACTTTTTTGGAAGCGTCAAGCACTTATTGATGCTTTTGTTCGCTTGGGAAAATTTGAAAAAGAGCGTGTAGAAAAACTTGTTCAGCCAATAGTTGCAAGCAGTGAGCAGCTGGGTTATAGAAATAAGATAGAGTTTAGCTGCGGGTTTGAGGCAGAAAAACTTGTTCTTGGTATGCATGAGGGTGCTGGAAAATTTCACCCGCTTAAAAACTGCCTGCTTATACCTAGTGCTTTTGAGAATGCGCCAAATGCACTTACAGGAGTTTTGCGCTATGTCCTAAAAGATAATGCTAAGCAGCTTTTGCGTGTTGGCTTGCGCATTTCTCAAAATACAGGTGATGTAGAGGTGGCGTTATGGACAAAACCATCGAGTTTTCCTCGTGCAATGGCTGTGCAAGTTATCCAAGATGCTTTAGGAAAAATGCAAGTTGGCAAAAGCCAAGCTAGCGCTTCCCAAAAAAACAAAAACCCAGAGGGGTGTTCGCCATCCAAAAAAGGGGCGGACAAAAAGCAAGCAGGCACAAAGCAAGTGGGGTGTTCGTCATTAAAAAAGCAAGCGAGCAAAAAGCAGGCAGGGTGTTTAGCATCCAAAAAAATCGGAGTTGTGCGCGTTATAACAAAAGACGACCCCAAAAAAAGAAGAGTGAGCCAAGTGGAAGTTTTGCAAGGAAAAGGCTATTGGCGCGAGCGTTTAGCAGGCAGGACTTTGAAGCTTTCTGCGCCGAGCTTTTTTCAGGTCAACACTTTTGGCGCCGAGCGCTTGGTGGAGCTCGTGATGGGCGCCTTGCAAGTTCAGTCTTGCGACGTTGTGGCTGACCTGTATTGCGGAGCAGGTACTTTTACATTGCCGTTAGCGCAGCTTGCGGGCAGCGTTTATGCTATCGAGATGGAGGGCTCCAGCGTTCGCGACTTGCGCCGCAATCTAGACGACAATAATTTGCAAGCAGAAGTAATTCCTGGGGACGTATGTCGTGAACTGCCAAAACTTCCGCATCTAGATAAGCTTGTGATTGACCCTCCGCGCGCAGGGCTGAACAAAAAAGTCATCGCAAGCATTGTGGATAAAGCGCCAGCTTGCATTGCCTATGTTTCTTGCAACCCTACAACGCTTGCAAGAGATGTTTCGCTCTTTGAACAAAGCGGATACCTGCTACAAAGCCTTAATCCTGTTGACCTCTTCCCCCAAACCTATCATGTTGAAACTGTCGCACTGCTAATACAGAGCAAATTTGCCAGCCGCGCTTGACTTCTGATAGAGCTGGTTACCGTAAAAACGCGCTTGGAGACCTCCCTAAATATTACTCTTCTTCCATCCATACTTCTTTTGCTAGATTGAAAACAGCCCATGCCTTTGGCCAACCTGCATAAAAAGCTACATGGGTAATGACAGCTGCAATTTCTTGTTTTGATACGCCATAATTTTTTGCATTTTGAAGATGATACTTCAAAGAAGAATCCGTAATACCTTGTGCCATCAAAGCAACTACTGTAATGATGCTTCTTGTTTTAAGATCAATGTCGTTGTTATTCCAATTCTCCCCAAAGAGAATATCATCATTGAAATGCGCAAATTCTGGAGCAAAATCTCCCAGTGCATTTCTTCCTGCTGTCTGTACAATTTTTGCCATGCCCTTTTTTCCTTTCGCTTTTTGCCTAATGTTAAGCTATGTTTTTATTAAGCCATGGTTTATTAAGCTGTGGCTTATAAGTTGTCGTATTGTTCGTCTGTGACAGGCTCACACCACTCATTGCTGCAATCCTTTCCAGGCACTTCAACTGCGATGTGAGAAAACCAGCTGTCTTTTTTTGCACCATGCCAATGCTTAACATTTGCAGGAATTGAAACAACGCTGCCTTCGTGCAGGCTGACAGCCTTCTTGCCATCTTCTTTGTACCAGCCCTCACCAGCTGTGCAAATTAAAAGCTGCCCACCGCCTTTGCTTGCATGATGAATATGCCAATTATTGCGGCAGCCTGGCTCAAAACTAACATTCGCAGCAAAAAGCCCGCTCTCATCATTAGTCAATGGATTTAGATAGGACTGTCCAGAAAAATATTGCGCATAAGCGTCATTTGGAGCTCCAGTTCCAAAAATATTAGCTTGTTCAAACTCTGTTTTGTTTTCATACTTCATAAGTTGTCTCCTTAAATTAAAATTTAACACTTGGGCGTTTACCATATTGATGCTTATTATATTGGCTATAATGGCGTGCCCCCACACGGGCGTTTGCCACACTGGCGTTTGCCGCATTGGTGTTTGCTATCATTTCCAATGAGGCGCGCTACTACTAAGGTGTTCGCCATCGCTAATAGGGCACACCAACAACACCAAGGGGGCGTGCTCCCACAATGAGGCGCGCCATCACCAAGGTGTTCGCCATCATCTCCAATGGGGCGCGACGTCACCAAGGTGTTCGCCATGCAAATAATTTACACTATGTTTCTTATTTTGTCAACACTTTGTAACTTAAAATTAAAGTGTGCTACGAATTATGCAAGTTGCTCAGGTTGATATGAGTCACATAAGTGTAGGTGCAAGATGCGCAAATGATGCGAGTCAGTACAAGTCAGCGAGAGTATAAAACCAACTTTTTTGAGGTTTGCACATTTGGCACATAATCATTGGCTGCGCATCAAGCATTGAACAAACAATAAACTTAATTTGGACAATATTTTAACTATTTTTGACAATTTTTGTAGAATTGGTTAAAATATTGGCTATGATAAATTTAGATGTTATAACAGCAGCAGATGTTTGCAACCACATTTCTACAAAGTTAAAAGCTTTGAGAAAGGCTAAAGGCATGACCCAAGTCGAGCTTGCCGAAAAATCGGGAGTGAGCTTGGGGTCAATAAAAAGATTTGAGCGAACAGGTCAAATCTCTCTTGTCTCGCTTTCTAAAATTGCCATTGCCTTAAAAGTTGAATCTGAGATGATGGAACTTTTCAACAAAAAACACTATTCATCAATCGAAGAAGTGATTGCAGAAAATGCTTAAAGCCCAAGACACATCAATTAAGCTGCAAGATGCCCTAGATATCAAAAAACTGGATGTTTTTTTGCAAGAAGAAAAAGTTGGAACGCTTGCTCTGCAAAAAGATTACTGCGTTGCTTTTCAATATTCAAAAAACTGGCTTCAGAGCGGTTTTTCAATTTCTCCTCTAAGCCTGCCGTTGTCAGAGGAAGTATACATACCAAACTATCTTCCTTTTGAAGGACTTTTTGGCGTCTTTGACGATTGCTTGCCAGATGGATGGGGACGTCTTTTAACAAACAGAATGCTTAAGTCAAAAGGAATTGATGCAGCTAGTTTATCAAGTCTAGGAAGACTTGCGCTTGTCCAAGAA
>CAVEKR010000053.1:0-7581 GCA_963616365.1 Bacteroidaceae bacterium | reverse complement strand
CTCTTAGAGTGGGCAGACGAATACCGCAAGCTGGGTGTTAGGGCAAATGCAGACAATCCTGCAGACGCTCACCTTTCACGTGATATGGGCGCAGAAGGCATTGGTCTTTGCCGCACTGAGCACATGTTCTTAGGCGACAGAAAGCAATTTGTTGCTGACATGATTATGGCAGAAAACGAGTCTTCAGAATATGAGCAGGCACTTGAAAAGCTCTATGAGGCTCAGCAGGGCGATTATTACGAGATGCTCAAGGCAATGGATGGCTTACCTGTTATTATTCGTTTGCTTGATCCTCCTTTGCACGAGTTTTTGCCTGACGCAAAAGATTTAGCCATCAAGGTGGCTTTGGCAGAAAGCAAGGGTGAGGACTGCGCAGAGGACAAAAAGCTTTTGAGCGCTGCAGAGGCAAATGCAGAAGCAAATCCAATGCTTGGGCTTCGTGGTTGCCGTCTTGGAATTATTATGCCAGGTCTTTCTCAAATGCAGGTTCGCGCAATTGCTACAGCTTGTGCCAAGCTTATCAAAGAGGGCAAAGATCCTAAGCCAGAGGTCATGATTCCTCTTGTTTCTATGGAAAAAGAGCTCATCTACGTGCGCAAAGAGGCACAAATTGCAATTGACGAGGTCCAAGAGCAAGAAGGCGTGGACTTGTCATTTATCCAAATTGGTACCATGATTGAGACTCCTCGCGCAGCTCTTACTGCAGATGAAATTGCAAAAGATGCAGACTTCTTTAGTTTTGGAACAAACGACTTAACACAGATGACCTTTGGTTTTTCTCGCGATGACGTTGAGGGCGCTTTCTTTAACGACTACGAGAACCTAGGAATTATGAAGGTTAATCCTTTTGCTACAGCAGATGATGGCGTGGTTAAGCTGGTCGACATTGCTGTTAAAGGTGGTCGCAGCACCAATAAGGACATCACTTTAGGTGTTTGTGGCGAACACGGTGGCGACCCTGACTCCATTATGAAGTTTAACAAAGTGGGGCTTGATTATGTGAGTTGTTCTCCATATCGTGTGCCAGTTGCTCGCTTGGCTGCTGCTCATGCTGCTATCAAGGAGTAGTTTTTGTGTGGTTGGCTGGCGCTGAGGGGCGGCTGCTGAGGAGCGCGGCTGCTGCTTGGTGGTGCGATTGTTGTCGCTGATGGGTGGCGCTTGCCGCTGGCGTTAAGGCGGGGCTGCCGCTGATGTGTGGCGCTGGCGTTGAGGAGCGGGGCTACCGCTGATGTGTGGCGCTGGCGTTAAGCAACAGCTCCCTTGCAAATAAAAGCAAGGGAGCTTTTTTATGATTAATCTATTTCAAGTTTGTGTATAATGGAAAAGTTATACATTTTCACTCTTAATTTATGAGAGGACATATTATATGGAAACTAATAAAAACGCAGCTAAACAGGGCACAGCCCAGCAGGACGGTGCCACCAAACAAGGTAGCACAGCTGGGCGCGGCGCTGCTAAACAGGGAGCTACAGCTAAACAGGGTGGCGCGGCTAAGCGCGGCGCTACTGGGCGCGGCGCGGCTCAAGCTGCGACAAAGCAAAAAGTTTGCGGTGGGCTCTCTGTTGCAAATGGCGTCATCTCAGACATGGCAGGTTATGCTGCTTTAGAGACTTATGGCGTTGTTGGTATGGCAGCTCCAACTCTTACAGATGGTATTGCAAAATTGCTTCCGCGTGCGCGCTTGCGTCGTGGAGTTACCGTTAAGGTAGCAGAGGATAATTCGATAAAGATTGACCTTTATATTGTGGTAGAATATGGCGTTTCCTTATCTGAAGTATCCCGTATGCTTGCAGAAAACGTGCGTTTTACTTTAGAAGATTCTGCGCAGCTTCCTGTTGCAGATGTTGAGGTGCACGTGCAAGGAATTAAGGTGCGCAATTAGCTTTTATTGTATTAGCCACTTAACGCTTACTGTGCTAACAGCGCAAGTTTGAGCGCGCGGGGGTTAAAATGTGCACTTAGCCTTATTGCACATAATTTGAAATTGGCTTGAAATTTTTTGATGGTAGAAAATTTGAAAGTAGAAAAGATAGGGTGTTAGTTACAAACATGGATATCGCAAAGATACGTCGTGCTATTAGTTATGCAGCAACAATGCTCTCTGACAGAAAAGAAGAGGTCAACCGCTTAAACGTTTTTCCTGTTCCAGATGGAGACACTGGAACTAACATGTCTTTGACAATGGATTCTGTTGTCAGAGAAGTTGAAGCCTTACCTGCTAATGCTTCAGGAGATGACCTGCGTCGTGCTATAACTCATGGGTCTTTGATGGGTGCGCGCGGAAACTCTGGTGTTATAACCAGCCAAATCTTGCGTGGCATTTGTGAAGGTCTAGAAGATGCGCAGGTATTTGATACATCTACTATGGCTAAGGCTCTCAAGCGTTCTGTAGAGGTAGCTTTTCAAGCAGTACGCAAGCCTGTCAAAGGCACAATATTGACTGTTTTAGAAGATGCAGCTGCTGCAGCTGAACAAGCTGCAGAGGCAAGTTTAAGTCTACCTGCTGCATTGCAAGCTATTTCAGATGAGGCTCTAGCTTCTGTAAAGCGCACCTCAGACTTTTTGCCTGTTCTCAAAGAAAACGGCGTTGTAGATTCTGGTGGCTTTGGACTCACAATTTTATTCCAAGGTTTTGTAGCTTCTATGCTAGGGCTTGGAGAAGATAGAATTGCTTCTTCAAAAGACTTTACTTCTGCCACAGGAAAAGTTGCAATAGAGCAGGTAAATGACTGGGCTGGCTCTAAGTTTATGTATTGCACTGAGTTTTTATTCCATAGCGCAACTGTTGATACAGATAAAACCTTGGAGTTTTTGGCGGAAATGGGAGACTGCGAGCTTTTGGTTGGAAAACACCCAGACTTCAAAGTCCATGTTCATACAGATACCCCAGGTAAAGTGCTTAATTACATGACTGACCAAGGTCAAATTTCTGAGGTGTTCATCCATAATATGATTCTTGAAAGCCAAGATAGAGCTCAAGGCATGTTAAATGAGGACGAACACGCTGGTGCTAGTGCAAGTACAGACGCCGCAGGCTCTAACGCGCAAGGCGGCGCAACAGGCACAACAGGCGCTGGCGCAGCAGCCACAGCAGGCGCGGGCGCAGCAGCACAAAACGGCGTCGCATCCGCACATAATATTTCACAAAACGCAAACTCACAGCATAAACCCCTTGCTTACGTGGCAGTATCTGTGGGCACAGGCGTTGCAGCAATCTTAAAGTCTTTGGGCGTTGATCTTGTTATAGAAGGCGGTCAGACCATGAACCCTTCTACAGCAGACCTGCTCAATGCTATTGAAGCTGCAAATGCGGATTCTGTTATCATTTTGCCCAACAACAAAAACATCATTATGGCTGCTAATGCGGCTGTTCAAAATGCAGATATTCCTTGCGAGGTTGTTCCTACAAAAAATGTGCTTTCCGCTTTTTCTGCCATGTTTGTGGCAGATAAGGACGCTAGCCTGCAAGAAAATGTAGAAGAAATGACCCAAGCCCTAGATGGTGTTCATTGTGGCGAGATTACCACAGCAGTTAAAGACTCTAAAACAACCAGCGGAGAAAAAATCTCTCCAAACGATGTTATAGGTATTGCAGATGGCTCTTTAGATGCCGTTGGCAAAAGTGTAGAAGATGTTGCATTTAAGCTGCTAGAGACTATGGATGCGTCAGATTTTGACACGCTTACTCTTCTTGCTGGCATTGATTATAGTAATGAGCAAATGGATGAGTTAGTAGAAAAAATCGAAGAGAAGTATCCAGATTTAGATATTGATGCTCAGCGTGGCGAACAACCTCTTTATCCTTTGTTTTTCTCGCTTGAGTAATTAGATATTTGAGCACTTAAGCGATTGAGCGATTGAATAAAGATTGAACAAATTGACTGTTTAAAAGGCTTTAGCGATTTGAATAATTTGCTTTGGTAGTTAAACAATTTGCTTTTGCTTCAGCTTCGCAACATAGGCTTATAACATGGACTTATAACATGGACTTATAACATGGACTTATAACATGGACTTATAAAAATACTTTGTTTTAGCAATTAAATAGTTTTATGCAAAATCAAAAAATAGCAATAGTAACAGATAGCACCTGCGATATTGATACTAAGCTGCTCAACGAGCTTGGCGTTATCTGTGTTGACTTAAAAGTTACAAAAGATGACGGCACTCTTTGCGCTTCAGATAATTCTGATGCGAGCATAGAGGAGTTCTACGATTATATCAGCACCTGCAAAGAGCTGCCCAAAACTTCCATGCCTTCTCCCATAGATTTTGGCGAGGTCTATACCTCTTTGGCGCTTTTGGGATACACCCATTGCATTTCAATTCATATTTCTTCTGCCATGTCTGGCACTTGTCAAGCAGCGCGCCTTGGCGCAGAAAGTGCAAATATCAAGGTAGAAGTTATCGATTCTAAAAGAAACACGCTTGCGCTGGCTTTGATTGTCAGAGCCGTTGCCAATAAACGCAACGATGGTATGCCCTTTGACGAGCTACTAGATTTTACAAAGCGCATTTGCCTAAAGTCAAATATCGTTTTTAGTCTAGACACTTTGCGCAACCTAGTCAAAGGCGGAAGAACAGGAAAGGCAACTGCTCTAGCTGCTAGTGTCTTAAATATCAAGCCAATTTTGGCTTTGGATGATGAGGGGCAAGTGGTGCAAAAAGGCAAGGCGCGAGCCCTTAAAGGCGCTTGGCCAAAAATCGTAAAGATTGCCAAAGAGGCGCAAGAAAAATTCGGTCCGCTAGAAGGCTATTTTGTTCACGCTCGTAACCTGGCTGGTGTTGATGCTTTAAGAAAGCAGTTTGACGAACACCACGTTGACTTCAAAGAGCTTGGAGTAAAAAAACCTGGACCTGTCATCACAACTCATGTTTGTACTGGTTGTGCAGGCTTTGCTTATATTCCTCGGGATTTTGTTTAGCTTAAGGTTTTTAGTGTGGTGTTCGCCAAAAAAATTATGAACGTTGAGCAAAACATAACAGGAGAGGAAGGCGTGCAAAAAGCCGCGCAAGATGCGGGCGTACAGGGGCGCGCGCAAAGCACGACCGCATCGAGTGCCGCTGCACAAAACACAGCAAATCAGCCGCCGCAAAGCACGACCGCACTCTCTTTTAGGGCAGCTCAAGATGTCTTTTTGGATGCATCTGTTAGTTCAATTAGAGCTATCAGTGACTCTCGTGCAAAAAATCTAGCCAAACTAAACATTCATAAAGTGCGCGACCTTCTGACGCATTTTCCTTATAGATATATTGACCTAACTAATATTGCAAGCTGTGCAAATGCGCCGATTGGACAGCAGGCAACGGTTATTGGGACAATTGATAGTGTTCGCCAAAAAAAACCGCGGCCATATCTTGATATTATCGAGGCAGCAATTGTTGATGACACAGGCATTTTGCTGGGCGTTTGGTTTAGGCAGCCGTGGATGGCAAAGCGGCTTAAGCAAGGAATGCGCGTTGCTTTGGGCGGAAAAGTAACATTTGATTATGGGTATAAACGCATTGTTTCTCCGACGTTTGAGGTCCTAAACGATAGCAGTGCGGCGCCGCGTATGCTCATGATTCCTGTGCATCACGCAACACAAGGTATTACAACCGCTTTTATGCGGCGATTTGTAGCAAATGCGCTAGAGGCATGTTGTGATATTCACGACTTTTTGCCGCTTTTTTTGCGTCAGCAATATGGGTTTATGAACAGAAAGGCAGCTCTTTTTGCCATTCATTTTCCGCAAAGCAAATCCCAATATGAGCAGGCGCGCAGGCGGCTAGCTTATGAAGAAGTGCTTTGCTTGCAGCTCAAGATGATGTCGCTGCGGCTCAAAGAAACAGCAGATACAAAGCCTATTGTTCACACATGCGCAGCTGAGACTAAAGAGGAGCTAAGCGCTTTGCTCCCATTTGAACTAACTCCAGATCAAAAAACAAGTGTAGATGAGATTTTGCAAGACATGTGCTGCCCAACATGCATGAACCGCATGCTCTTAGGAGACGTAGGCTGTGGAAAAACAATCGTTGCGGCTTTTGCCCTTGTTTGTGCTGCTAGAAGTGGTCATCAAGGAGCAATGATGGCCCCTACAGAAGTTTTGGCTCAGCAATATGGCAAAAAGCTTGGGGGCTTTTTGGACAAGCTTGATATCACGTGGGCAACACTTACAAGTTCCACAAAGGCAAAAGAAAAAAAGGAAATTGCAGCAGGTCTTGCAGATGGCAGCATTCAAATTGTTTTTGGAACGCATGCTTTGACAGAGCCAAACTTGGACTTTGCAGACTTATCTTTGGTTATAATTGATGAGCAGCACCGCTTTGGCGTTAATCAGCGGGCGGCGCTTCGCGCTAAAGGCGCAGGTAGCGACCTCCTTGTGATGACGGCAACGCCGATTCCTAGAACCTTAGCGCTAACCTTGTATGGAGATTTGCAAACAAGCTATATTCGCACGCGGCCTGCAAATAGAGCCAAAACAAAAACAAAAGTGATATCGCGCAACGCCAAGGGCAAGGCATATGAGAAAATAGCTAAGGCTGTTGAGGCTGGTAGACAGGCATATATCATTTGTCCTTTGGTAGGGCTTTCTGCTGAAGCGCGCAAAGATTTTGAAGAAGAGGGCGGCTCTAATCTAGAACTTGATATGCAGGCAGATGTTTCAGATAAAAAGGCCGCAGAAAACGAGGCGCGCTTTTTGGCTAGCAAGGTGTTTCCCCAATTTAAGGTGGGGCTTTTAACTGGTAAAATGAAGTCTGACAAAAAGCGCGAGACCATGAAGGAATTTTCTGATGGGGATATTGATATTTTAGTGGCAACCACTGTGGTAGAAGTAGGAGTTGACGTTCCAAATGCAACTGTTATGCTGGTAGAAGACGCGCAGATGTTTGGTTTGGCGCAGCTCCACCAGCTGCGCGGGCGCATAAGCCGCTCAAGTGTTGCTGGGCAGTTTTTTTTGGTGGCAGATTTTGGAAAAGATGACAGTGCTCTAAAGGATCGCATGCAGGCTCTTTGCAACACAGACGATGGCTTTGAGCTTGCAGAACTTGACTTGCAAGCCAGAAAAGAAGGCAATGTTGTTGGCAAAACTCAACATGGGCAAGGGGCGCTAAAGCTGGTAAATGTCATTGATGACGAACACCTTATTAAGCAGGCACACAAGGACGCTCAAAGCATGCTCAAAAGTGACCCGCAGCTTTGTACTAGGGATTGTAAAGAAGATAATCTCGCCTTGTCTAGAGAGATTGCCATCCGCTTTGCCCAGCTAGATGAAGAGCTCAATCAGGGCGCTTGAGAAAGGCGAGCGTTTGGAAAGCGGGCGCTTGGAAGGCGGGCGTCTAAAGTGGGCGTTCGAGAGCCAAGCGTTTAGAAAGAAAAAGGCGCTTAGAAAAAAGAAGGCACGCAAAGAAAAAGGCACGCAAATATACATGTTACAAGCTAAAAAAAAGAACATATACCTGCTAGTCACCTTGGGTGTTGTTGCCTTGGTTTTGTCGGCAACATATATTTCTTGGTGGTCTTTGAGAGGCTTTAATGGGCTCTACATTGGGACTACCTATATAGAGGAGTTCCATGTTTGGGCAGATCATGATCAATAT